>NZ_LVYY01000004.1:0-228488 GCF_001909085.1 Paenibacillus sp. P32E
CCATAACCCCCGACACTAAAAAGATCAAGAATTCTTACAACAACAGCGGCCGGAAGTTCAAACATTCCCCGCAGCTGCGATCAGGCCCCATATGTAAATATCAAATCCAATTGATATAGTAACGCTTTAATGTTGACGCGGAAAAACAAGGCGTCCACATAGAAAACGAACCCATGTCTGCATAAAATGCAGTCAACGGGCTCGTCACAGAGCGCACTAGCTATATGATTGCGGCTGCAGCTGGAGCATGATCGCTTGCCAGCCTTCAAAAGTCTTATTAATGCATATACATGAGGCCTACTGTTCCAGGGCCACAGTGGCTGCCGATCAC
Source organism: Paenibacillus sp. P32E (assembly GCF_001909085.1). Taxonomy (NCBI): domain Bacteria; kingdom Bacillati; phylum Bacillota; class Bacilli; order Caryophanales; family Paenibacillaceae; genus Paenibacillus; species Paenibacillus sp. P32E. The sequence continues at coordinate 332 of NZ_LVYY01000004.1, forward strand.
GCAGCCTGCATGGATGGTGGCAATTTCGTCCACCCCTGTCTGTTCCCGGAGTGCTTGCTCCAAGTATCTGGCATCCTCTTCTGCCAGGGTGTGGGCGACTATCAGGAGCTCCTTGTCGATCTCATCTGCATGGGTCAGAGCGTGCTGCAGCATCTGCTCGACGACCTTTTCTTTCTTGCCGCGAATCTTGCTGACCGGGACGATGGCACCGTCAATCAAACGCAGCACAGGCCGGATTTTAAGCAAACTTCCAATAAAATTCTGCATACCGGAGCAACGCCCGCCCATATACAGATAGTCCAGCGTATCCACAACAAATTCCGTCTCCACCCGGCTGCGGCACTCCTTCAGCATAGCGGCAATCTCCAGGGCGTTTTGGCCTTTTGCTGCCGCACGGGCGGCTTTTATGACCAGGAGGGCTATGCCTCCGCACAGCGTTTCGGAATCAACCACCTGCACCCGGCCTTCCGGGAACTCCCCGGCAGCCAGCAGGGCATTCTGATATGTAGAGGATAAGGCAGAGGAAAGACTGATATAGACGATATCGCCTCCATCCCGGATCACCGGCTCGAAGGCAGTCATGAAATCGGCAGGCGAGGGTGCGGCTGTCTTGGGAAGGGCACCACGTGCAGCTACCTGTTCATACACTTCCTCAGGCGTGATATCCACCCCATCCTTGTAAGTGGCATCGTCGAACACAACATACAGCGGCACGATACCGATATCATATTTTTCCTTCCAGCTTTGAGGCAAATCAGATGTGCTGTCTGAAAAGATTTTTACGATAGACATGAATTTCTCCTTCACCGATTCTAGGATGACATTCTTTCATAGTATAAAAGCCGTATAATCTGTAATTATACCAAGCCCGCACCAATTCTCAAAATGAAAATAATAGTTTCGCTCCTACATCTGCAAAAAGACCAGCCGCACCTGCGGCTGGTCTTGAAAATAAACGTAGAACGGTTACTTCTTCATCACCGGAATCCACACTTCACAAACGTAATCCTCGGCACTCGGATCTCCTGGTGGATATAGCTCAAACTCGGGTCCGCCTGTATGCTCATAGCCTGTTCCCGGGAACCACTCCTGGAAAATCCGCTGCCATACCTGTTGAATCGCCTGGGGCATAGGGCCGACTGAAGTGAATACAGCCCAGCTTGCAGCCGGAACCACAGCAGTCTCATAGCCTTCGGGGTTAGTCTCCGGGGTACCCTCCACTGCAATCCAGTAGGACAGCAGTTCTTTTTCCATGTCCATACCCATACAGATTCCAAGCCAATTGGGGTCAGTGCCGAGCTGAATCAGCTTATCCGAAGTGCCGTCTGCATTGCATTCATTCCAGAATTCCGGGATTCTGCGGAAATTTTCTCCATCCCGTGTAGTAACCTCCATATTTTTACCGATAACGGTAAAAGCTGCTTTTTCGACGATTTTGTATTCCATTTCCTGATCTCCCTTCAAAGATAGATGGAAGGAGAGGCGGGGGAATGCTTTGAGCTGCACTCCGGGCTCACGCGCGGCCGATGGGGTTAGCCCATGTGCCTTGCGGAATGCCTTTGCGAATGCCTCGGGGGAGTCGTAGCCGTATTTCAATGCCACGTCCAGCACCCTGATTTTTGAAATAGCCAGCTCTTGAGCCGCCAGGGTTAATCTCCGTTTGCGGATATAGTCTGCCACCGTTACCCCGGTCAGCATGCTGAACATACGCTGGAAGTGAAAAGGAGAGACATGGGCTACCCTGGCAACGTCTTCGATGCGCATGGGTTCAGTCATCTTGCTCTCCATATAATCCAGTGCATTTTTCATGCAGATCAGCCATTCCAAATCTGCCATCTCCCTTTGTATCCATACTATCATGCCAATCCTGCACCAGTCCTGTTATTCTCTGCTCATTGAAGACAGGTCTGATAATAGTATTATAGCTTTAGAGAGATGAAGAAGTCAGCTCCCCAGCCGGCAGACTCTGGCCTCATAAGGACGCAGGGTTCCCCGGTCCATGGCTGCTTGCTCCTCCGGATAATTGCTGATGATGGTTTCAGTTACAGCGTTCAGCTCATCCAGGAGCTCTACGGTTTGCGGCGTTTCACAGAAATTCAGCAGTATCAGCCACCGCTCGCCCTCAAGCGTCCGGGTATAAGCATAAATGTTCTCATGCTCCGGCAGCAGCAACTCGTAATCGCCGTATACCATAATAGGATGCTCTTTGCGCAGCCGGATCAGCTTCTGATAATAGTAAAATATCGAATCCGGATCGGCCAGCGCCTGTTCCACATTGATCTCCTCATAACGCGGATTGAGCTTCAGCCAAGGAGTTCCTTCCGTGAATCCGGCGTTGGCTGAAGAGTCCCATTGCATAGGCGTACGTGCATTGTCCCGGCCTTTGGAATGGATGGCATTGAGGATCGTATCATGATCACCGCCGCCCTCAGTCACCTTTTCCCGGTACATGTTATGAATTTCAATATCCTTGTAATCTTCAAGCCGGGAGAACTTCACGTTCGTCATACCGATTTCCTCACCCTGATAAATGTAAGGTGTCCCCTTCAGCGTGTGCAGCAGGGTAGCAAGCATTTTGGCCGAAATGACGCGGTACTCCCCGTCATCGCCGAACCTGGAAACCATCCGGGGCTGGTCATGGTTGTTCAGGTACAGGCTGTTCCAGCCTTGTTCCGCCAGACCCACCTGCCATTTATGCAGAATGTCGCGCAGCTTGGTCAGGGTCCAGGGAGCCACATTCCACTTGCCGCCAGGGCCGGAATCCACGTCCATATGCTCGAATTGAAAAACCATCTGCAGCTCTTGCCGGTCTTCAGCAGTGTAGAGGATGGCGTCCTCTACCGTAGCTCCAGGGGTTTCACCCACTGTCATCACATCATATTTAGCGAGAACCTTGCGGTTCATTTCCTGGAGATATTCGTGAACACGCGGTCCGTTCATATAATAGTCCCCGCCACCCGCCAGCTCGCCGGGAGCAAGACCCTCCTGATGGGCAGAAGGCAGGCCTTCGACCTTGGAGATCATGTTGATGACGTCCATCCGCAGTCCGTCCACTCCTTTGTCCAGCCAAAAAGCCATCATCTTGTACAGCGCATCCCGCAGCTTCGGATTCTCCCAGTTGAGATCGGGCTGCTTGCGGGAGAACAGATGCAGGAAGTATTCGCCTGTCTTCTCATCCAGCTCCCAGGCCGGACCGCTGAAGATGGAACTCCAATTGTTGGGCATTTCGCCATCAGGACCGGCGGGACGCCAGATATAATAGTCCCGGTACGGACTATCCTTGGAGGAGCGGGACTCCAGGAACCATGCGTGTTCATCCGAGGAGTGGTTGATGACAAGGTCCATCATCAGCTTGATACCGCGTGTATGCAGCCCGTTCAGCAGATCCTCCCAGTCGCCAAGTGTGCCGAATTCATCCATGATATCTTCGTAATCACTGATATCATAACCGTTGTCATCATTTGGGGACTTATAGACCGGCGACAGCCAGACGACATCGACCCCCAGCTCCTGCAGATAATCGAGGCGCGAGATAATCCCCCGCAGATCCCCGATCCCGTCTCCGTTGCTGTCCTGGAAACTGCGAGGGTAGATTTGATAGACTACGGCTTCTTTCCAAAAGGTTCTGTTCATATGAAACTAGCTCCTTTGAATGGGATTTTAATATAAGATGGGTTATAAAATAGAATTAGCAAGTATGTTGGTTCCAGGGAACGTTTGGAGTTTCGGCCGCTGTTGTTCTCGGATTTCTATATTTAATGTTCAATATTAATGTTCAATATTTCGGATGAAATCCGAGAACAAAGGCGGACGCTAACGCTCCTGCACTTCCAAATTCCCCTCCACCTTTCTTGCCGATTCAAATTTCCAGTGGAACTTATAAAAATATCCCCGAAGCGGAGCTTCGGGGTAACGGCAGCAATTACACCGTAACAGAAGAGCCTTCAGACGTAACGCTGCTCAGACCGTTCACAGTATAATCCTTGCCATGAATCGTGATGGACGCCGGAATATCGGTTTCGTTGACCACGGTAACCAACGCATCCGTAACGTTCACCTTCAGACGGGAGCCGCGGAACATGATCTTGAACGAATAAGCCGTCCAGTGGCCCGGGTTGGATGGATTCAGAATCAGCCGGCCCGACTGCACACGCAGTCCGCCGAAGCCGTGCACGATCGACATCCAGGTTCCTGCCATGCTGGTGGTATGGCAGCCGTCTTCCGTATCGTTGTTGTAATTATCAAGATCCAGTCTCGATGTGCGCAGGTACATTTCATAAGCCTTTTCCTTGTACCCCAGCTCGCAGGCAAGAATCGAATGGATGCAAGGGGAGAGGGAGGATTCATGAACGGTGATCGGTTCATAGAAATCGAAATTGCGCTTTTTGGTCTCCAGGTCATAGCGGTCGCCCAGGAAGTAGAGTCCCTGCAGCACATCGGCCTGTTTGATGAAGCAGGAACGCAGGATGCGGTCCCAGGACCATTTTTGATTCAGCGGCAGATTCTCCGGCAGTACATCCTTGACCTGAATGATCTCCTTGTCGAGGAAACCGTCCTGCTGCAGGAAGATCCCGCGTTCATCATCGGCTGCATAGTACATTTTAGCGACAATCTCATTCCACTTCGCCGTTTCATCTTCTGCAAGCTCCAGCTTGTCGACCAGCTCCGCATAGCGGGAAGGCTCATTCTCCTGCAGATACGCCAGCGCTTCCAATGTATATTCCATCGTCCAGGAAGCCATCCGGTTCGTATACCAGTTGTTGTTGACATTGTTCTCATATTCGTTCGGACCGGTGACGCCAAGCATTACATATTTGTCCTTGTGCGGCACATAGTGCACGCGTTCCTCCCAGAAGCGGGAAATTTCCACCAGCACCTCAAGGCCGTATTGGCCAAGATAGGATTGGTCTCCGGTGTAGTTCACATAGTTATAAATCGCATAGGCAATCGCGCCGTTGCGGTGAATCTCTTCGAACGTAATCTCCCACTCGTTGTGGCACTCCTCGCCGTTCATCGTCACCATTGGATAGAGGGCACCTTTTTTGAAGCCGAGCTTGCGGGCATTTTCCTTGGCTTTCTCCAGATGTTTGTACCGGTAGATCAGCAGGTTGCGGGCAATCGAGGAATCCGCAGTACTTAAGTAGAATGGTACACAATAAGCTTCTGTATCCCAATAGGTGCTGCCGCCGTATTTTTCACCGGTGAAGCCCTTGGGTCCAATGTTCAGCCGGTCATCTTCACCGGTATAGGTCTGATTCAGCTGGAAAATATTGAATCGGATCGCCTGCTGCGCTGACACATCGCCTTCAATGATAATGTCGCTTTCCTTCCATTTATCTTTCCAAGCCTCCGCCTGTTCGGTCAAAAGCGCCGAAAAACCGGCTTCCCGGGCACTGTGCAGCGCGGTTTCTGCGGCCTCAACCAACTGGCCCAGCCCATGATTACGGGAGGTGACATTTGCGGCATACTTATAAATTACCACCTGATCGCCGGATTTTACCGGAAAGGATACTTTGCTGGCTACATATTTTTCCTGCTCGATGGCTTCAGCTGTACGGGTAAGCTTGTCACCATTCACGAGAATGTCGAACAGATAAGCCGAGGTCACGTGAAAATCGAGTTTCTTTGTTTTAAGCGTCAAATGCCCGCCGTCCGGTGCGCCTTTTTTCTCGACTTCATTCCAGAATTTCTCGTCATAGTTGGCATCTTTGTTCTTAATGTCACCGTCGAGGTAGGGGGTGATGGTCAGCTCTCCGGCAAAATTAAGCGGGGTGATGGCATAGCGGATGGCACCAATCTCGCGGCGGGCCATGCTGACAATACGGATGGTCTCGACCCGTACTTCCTTGCCGCCCTCTGTGGTGGCTGTGAAGCTGCGGGACAAGGTGCCTTCCTTCATATTAAGCTCCCGGTGGAAATCGCTAACGGTGCAAGTCGCCAAATCCAGCGGTGTGCCGTCAATGTCAATGCTGATCCCGATCCAGTTCGTGCTGTTCAGCACTTTGGCAAAATATTCGGGGTAGCCGTTTTTCCACCAGCCCACCCGTGTTTTGTCTGGATAGTAGACGCCAGCCATGTAGCTGCCTTGCAGGCTATGCCCGCTGTACTGCTCTTCAAAATTAGCGCGTCCGCCCATGTACCCGTTCCCGAGGCTAAAGACGCTTTCGGAAATTTCCTGGGTCTGCGGATCAAAGGATTCTTCGATAATGGACCATTCGTCGATTTTTAAATATTGTTTCATGCGTACCGGCTCCTTTTAAATGGGGGATGATATAAATGGAACTATCTGTTCAATGTTGCAAGTTACATGGCCGCTCCACAAGCGAAAGGTTGTTACGATCGCTGTTGTCCCCGGATGCTCCGATTGAAGCTTAAGGTAAGCATCCGGGGACAAAGGCGAGCGCTGACGCTTCTTCACAATCTTTTCGCCTGTTCCGCTCTCACGTAACTCCAGTTCTCACATATAGTTCTTTTATAAAAAAGTAGGGCAAAAGAGACTCACATTACTTATAACTGTTAATGTTCGTCAAACGCTTGTAAATGATTCCCTGAGTGCTGCAACGCTGATATGCGCCAGCGAAGGGACGACGATATCCGCTGCCGAAAGTGTCTCCGGCGAACCGATACCCACACTGCGCATGCCGGCGCGGATAGCGGCGGTGATTCCTGCTTCGGCATCCTCGAAGACAACACATTCTTCAGGTTCAACATATACGGCTTTGGCTCCGAGGAGGAAGACTTCCGGATCAGGCTTGGCTGCGCTGGTATGTGTGCCGTCGATAATGCCATCGAAATAGGGCGTAAGCCCGGTGTTCTGCAGGATCATCATTGCGTTTTTACTGGCGGAGCCGAGAGCGGTCTTGATCTTCTGCGCCCGGCATTCCTTCAGGAAGTCCAGGGCGCCCGGCAGAATCTCCGAACTGTCCATCTTGGCGATGTATTCGACATAGCGATTGTTCTTCTGCTCGGCGAGCTCGGCTTTGCGTTCTTCGTCCAGGGTCAGTCCGCCGATCTCCAGCAGAATGTTGAGCGATGCCGTCCGGCTGACGCCCTTGAGACGTTCGTTGTCCTTCTCGGTGAAGACGAAGCCGAGCTGCTCGGCGAGCTCTCTCCAGGCAATGTAATGATATTTGGCGGTGTCGACGAGCACGCCGTCCAAATCGAATAAACAGGCTTTGATTTCTGACATATTGAACCTCCTAAAAGTTTTGTGAGCATAACGTCATCGATTCACTTCGTACAAAACTCGCTTCGAAAGCATACGCTTAAGTTTTGTGAGCTTGCTCTTTATGTAGCGCAAACGTTTGTACAAGTGTCGAAAAAATAAATGAAGCATCGATAGCTTCATTTATTTTGTTGCAAAGTTACTTCTTCACTGGTGAATACATGGAAGATTCCCTGACGATTAAGCGGTGCGGAATCACGAACCGGTTCGTATATCCGTCATGGTTATCCGGTTTCTGGATGCTCTGGATCAGCACCTGGGAAGCGGTGTAGCCTAGATGATAGATACCGATATCGATACTGCTGATCGGCGGGCTCGACAATTCCGAAAGCGGAATATTGTTAAAGCTGACGATTGCCAGATCCTCAGGAACCTTGTATTTCAGCTCATTCAGCCCGCGAAGGACACCGAAAGAGACCATATCATCGACTGCTACAAGTGCTGTGGGACGGTTCGGGAGATTCATGAAGAAAGACATCGCCCTGTAGCCGCTGTCCTGCAAAAATTCACCTTCGACAATCCATTCAGCCCGCATTTCCAGTCCGTTCTTCTCCATCGCTTTGCGGTAACCTTCAAGCCGGTCGCGTGAAACGATGAGGTTGGGCGGCCCGCTGACGAAGCCAATGCGTTCATGTCCCATCGATATCAAGTGGTTGGTAGCATCGTAAGCAGCCATGATATTATCGTTATCCACCGATAAGATGTTCTCATAGCGGTCACTTCGCCCTACCAGTACAAAAGGGTAGCCACCCGATTCCAGGAAATCAATCACGGCATCGTCTTTGCGTGAATACAGCAGAATAACGCCGTCAACACGGCGGCCTTTGAGCAGGCGTGAGACGGACTCAAGCTCTTCCTTCTCATTCGCGCCGGAACTGATCAGCACATCATAGCCGGACCGGCTGGACTGTGTAACGATCCCGCGGATCAATTCCATAAAAAATAAATTGGAGAACAGCTCTTCAGCCGGTTTTGGCAGGATAATGCAAATGCTGTTCGTCGTCTTCGAAACCAGGCTTTTGGCCATCATATTCGGAGTGTAGCCCATTTCCTCCATAATCACTTTGACTTTACGGGAAGTTTCTAGGCTAATTCTGGGATGGCCTGACAACACCCGGGATACCGTGGAGGGAGACACTCCCGCTTTCTTAGCCACGTCCTTGATGGTAACTGTCATAGAAACCTCCTTATGGAACCGTTTGCTTTACTCTGTAATATTAATCGAAGAGCTGTTAATTGTAAATAGTGAAACTCTTGTTCAGGGATATGATTAGTGGTTCTGCAGGACAGCCGGAGATGGTGCCTCCCTGTACTTTACCAATGAGATCAGGTGATGAAGGGGAGGATTAGGAGCTTTCTGCAAAGGCTGCTGAAAGGGGGGCGGTGTATTTTTCTGTCATCAGCGATGTAATGAACGGACTTACTACTGGTTGCTCTGATCTGGATTTTTCAAACCCGATGATCCGCAGTGTTGTGCAATATTGTGCAAATTACGGGTGTGTTTGTGTGCAAATGATACCTGTTGCAGAATTGGAATTCTAGATGAGGTCTACAGATTCATTTGGAAATGATTGTTGACAACGCTCCAGGTAGAGGATTAGTATGTTGAACAGAAATAAAGAGCGCTTACAATCGTTGGTTTTGCTTGATTAGCCTTTCTCTATCCCTAATTTTATATGGCTTATCCGCCACATTCCTATTTTTGCAAACGTTTGCGCATAAACGGAGCAAATCAGCGGATAGCAGACAATATTATTTGGCCGGGAGGGAGTTAGGTGACAGGGAATAAAGGGGGGATGGAAGAGGAACGGAGAGGATGAAGGGATTGAAGCCGCAATGAACAACATGAACTAGTCCAAGAATATGCGGTGAGATTGAGGAACACCTGCTTTTCAGGCTAATTCAATTACGGGGGGTATTCGCACAATGAAACGAGCGTTATGGGGCAAGAAGGCATTTGCCATCTGTATGATTGTGGTTTTTGTATGTTCTTATTTCTCCTATCCGGGCAATGTGAAAGCGCAAACATCTAAAGTCGTGCTCGTTGGCAATCTTCAATCGGAATTATCAACGGAGGCAGCGCCTACAAGTGACTGGAATCCGGATGCCAGCGTGACACAATTAACCTATGTGGACAATGGGATGTATAAGTTCACGGGCACCTTGCCGGCAGGCGTATATGAATACAAGATCGCCTTGAACGGCACCTGGGACGAGAGCTACGGATACAGCAACTATACCAATCCCGCCGGAGTCAATACAGACGGCAATATTCAGATAACGCTTACTGCCGAGACCAGCGTAACCTTTTATTATAATGACCTCACCAAGAAAATCGCCGATTCCACGTACTATACACCTCTTTCGGTTGATAAGCTGCCGAGGCTGACAGGAACACTTCAAACGGAGCTGGGCGATGCCCGGGATTCTTCTCCGGCTGATGCGGGAGCCACGTTGTCCGATCCTGATTTTGACGGGATCTATGAACGGGTAGCCGATCTGCCTGCAGGAGAATATGCCTATAGAGTGTATGTTCCCGGAGATACCCCGGAAGCAGATAAGCTCTATCCAGACCAGGATCAGACCCTGAAGCTTCCTGCCGATCTGAAAGTCACGTTCAGGTACAATGCACAGGACCACGGGGTCAGTGCCTCTTTTACAGCACCGGCTGTACCCGGAAAGGTGATTCCTGTACCGGAGGGGCAGCTGCGGATTCATTACAACCGGCCGGCCGGGGATTACTCCGATCAGGGACTGTGGCTATGGGATGATGTAGCTTCACCTTCTGCAGGCTGGCCGACAGGGGCAACCCCTTTTCCTGAAGGACAGACTGATGCTTATGGGGCTTATGCCGATGTGCCGCTGAAGGCGGGGGCCAAGAAAGTCTCCTTCCTCGTCGTTAACCGCAGCACACAGGCCAAAGACAAAGGCGATAAGCTGTTCACGATCAATACACCGCAGACCAATGAGCTGTGGATCAAGCAAGACTCGGATATTGTGACTCCTTACGAACCGGTGGTGCTTCCGGCCAATACCGTGCGGGTCCATTATACGAGAGAGGACAGCAATCAGAATCAATACGGCTTATGGCTGTGGGATGATGTGGCTTCCCCTCCGGTCACCTGGCCGGGAGATGCAGCACCGTTTCTTGCGGAGCATACCGATGCCTATGGGACTTATGCGGATATTCCACTAAAGGGAAATGCCAAAAAAATGGGTTTTGTGGTGGTGAACCGTTCCAGCGGTGACAAGGACGGAGGCGACAAAACGTTCGGTCTGCTGGACCGCTACAATCAGCTGTGGATCAAAAAGGGTGATGATCATGTATATGTGTCCCCTTTTGGAGAACTGCCTTTGAGTCTTGTATCGGCGGAGGTGCTGTCCACCAGCAAGATTCTTCTGACCTTTACCTTAACGGATGGACTGGACGCTGCCGGGTTGAAATCTGCCATAACGGTCACGGATAAAGCGGGCACTCCGGTTCCTGTCACTGCCGTGACGATCAAGAGCACGACTTCGGTAGAGGTGGACACAGGAGCTTTTGAACTGGATCAATCTCCGCTTAGTGTGACTTATTCCGGGAAAAGTGTATCCGCTTCCGCAGGCTGGAGAATGCTTGATGAAATGTACAATTACACCGGAGATGATCTGGGAGCGACCTATCATCCGGCGGACAAGTCGGCAAGCCTGAAGCTCTGGGCACCTATGGCCAGCAGTGTAGTGGCGAATGTGTACAGCAAGACCGACGCTGCTGCAAAAGTCGGACAGGTCAGCTTGACTCCAGGCGATAAAGGCGTCTGGTCGGTGGAGCTGAAGCCGTCTGATCTGAGTGGTGCGGGGGATGTGCGTGGCTACTACTACCAATACGAAGTAACCAATAACGGCGTAAGCAAGCAGGTACTTGATCCTTATGCCAAGTCAATGGCTGCATTCACTGTGGATACCATGGATGCGGCAGGGCCTGACGGTGACAGGGTGGGCAAAGCGGCAATTGTTGACCTCAACGGGACGAACCCGCCGGATTTCAAGGCAGGGGCTATTTCTGGCTACCAAAAGCGCGAGGATGCTGTTATTTACGAGGTCCATGTACGGGATTTCACTTCTGATGTATCGATTGAAAGCCAGCTGGGCGGCGAACGTTGGGGCTCTTATGCAGCTTTTGAGAAGAAGCTCGATTATATCAAATCCCTGGGCGTGACCCATATCCAGCTGATGCCGGTGATGGCCTGGTATTATGGCGACGAGACGAAGATGGGCAACAGGGAATCCGCCTATTCTACCCAGAACAATGAATACAACTGGGGGTATGATCCGCACAGCTATTTCTCACCGGATGGGGCATATTCACAGCATCCAACCGATCCCGAAGAGCGGATCAAGGAGCTGAAAGGCCTGATTGATGCGGTCCATAAGGCGGGCATGGGGGTCATTCTCGATGTGGTGTATACCCATATGGCCAAAAAAGATTTTCTGGACGACATCGTGCCGGATTACTACGCCTTTAAGGATGCGAACGGCAACTTCGTCGGGGGGTTCGGCAACAATCTGGCGACCAGCCACAAGATGGCCGAGAAGCTGATGGTGGATTCGGTCAAATACTGGTTCAGCGAATATAAAATAGACGGCATGCGCTGGGATATGATGGGTGACGCGACAGCGGATGCTGTTCAGGCAGCCTATGATGCCGCTGAAGCGATCAATCCGAAGGCGCTGTTCATCGGAGAAGGCTGGAAAACCTTCGCCGGGGCGGCCTCCGATCCGCTACTAACCGGCAAAGGCGCAGACCAGTCCTGGATGGACAAAACGGATAGTGTCGGTGTATTCTCCGATGAATTCCGCAATGAGCTGAAGTCCGGCTATGGCTCGGAAGGGGAGCCGCGGTTCATCACAGGCGGAGCACGTTCTATCGCTACGATCTTCAACAATATCAAAGCACAGCCCTCCAATATTCCTGCGGATGATCCGGGCGATGTCGTGCCGTATATCGAAGCCCATGACAATCTGACGCTGCATGATGTCATTGCACAGTCGATCAAGAAGGACCCGTCAATAGCCGAGAATGAGCTGGAAATCCAGAAGCGGATCCGGCTGGGCAATCTGCTGGAGCTGACTTCCCAAGGGACAGCCTTCCTGCAAGCGGGCCAGGAGTATGGACGCACCAAGCAGTGGAAGGCAGCGGGGGTGCCCGAGCAGAAATATACGGAATTAAAGGATGGGAACGGGCAATCCTTTGGCTATTTCATCCACGACTCCTATGATTCTTCGGATGCGGTTAACCATTTTGATTGGGCCAAAGCAACGGATGAAGTGAGCTATCCTGTTCAGAATACAACCCGGGCTTACACGTCGGGGCTCATTCAGCTCAGACAATCTACCGATGCCTTCCGGCTTGGTGACAAAAGTCTGGTGGACTCCAATGTCAGCCTGATCGCAGCGCCTGAGATCAAAGCAACCGATCTGGTGATCGGCTACAAGAATAAAGCGACCGATGGAACCGGGCTCTATTATGTCTTCATGAACGGGGACAACACAGCAAGAACCCTGACGCTGTCCGAGGATCTGACCGGAGGGCAGGTGCTTGTAGACAACGATCAAGCGGGAACTGGGGCAATCCCTGCCGGAAGCCAGTCGGGCTTCACGCTCACAGCAAATTCGATTACGCTGGCCCCGCTTACTGCCGTGATCATCCGTAAGGATGCTGCCGCCGCCGTTCTGGCTTCTCTTGGAACGGACAGCCCAAGCTATTCGCTCCAAACCGGCAGCACGCATCAAACGGCTGTAATGGCTAAATACGATGATGGCAGCTCCAGAAAGGTTACCGATAATGCGGCCTATATCTCCAGCAATCCGCAGATTGCCACGGTGACAAGCAAAGGACTGGTCAAAGCCGTTAAGGCAGGTGCAGCCACGATCACCATCTCCTATGGCGGTCTCTCCACCAAGGTTACTGTTGAAGTGACCAAAGATGCGGTGGATACCAAAAGGTATGTCCAGATCACCTATGTCCGTAAAGATAAGGATTATACAGACTGGAATCTCTGGGTGTGGAATACGGGGGTCAAAAACGATCAGATCGATTTCACCACCTTCAAGGACGGTAAGGCCAGTGTGCTGATTGAGGTGGCACCGAATGCCACAAGTGTGGGCTTTATGCTGCGCAAGGGAACAGACTGGAACACTGGCAAGCAGGATTATCCGGATGACCGGGTTATACCGTTGACGGCGGGTGAAGCTTTTACCAAGGTAATTGTGACCAGTATGGTAAAAGAGCTGGATATCAAGCCGGTGATAAGCGGTCCGGTGATGAAGGATGGGACGATTACCTTCCGGTACCGGGACGATGCCCTGTTCCGCAGTGATAATCTGGCTGCAATCAATGCGGTTAAGGTCAAAGTGAATGGCACGGAGTATCCAATGGTGTACGAAGCGGCCAATGAATGGTTCAGCTATCAGCTGAAGGATGTGCAGGAAGGCACGTACAAGTATACCTTCCTCGTGACCAGGGACGGAGTGACCGAAGAGCTGACCGACCCGAAAAACACTGTGAACGGTGAATCGGCTGCAGTCTATCATATCCCGGCTGTCACGATTACTGCATTAGTCCAGCCGGAGGCTATTAACTCCAATGAGAATGCAGTGGTTACCGTTAACGCTGCTTCTTCGGAAGATGTATCCTACGTGGACGGTTATATGGATCTGACTGCCCTCGGCGGACCGGGCGCAGTGAAGCTGGATACAGCGCTCATGAAACAGACGGTTGCGGTTAAGGACACTGTGCCAGCGGGGATCAAGACCATCCCGATCACGCTAATGGATCAATACGGGAATTCGCATAAAGGTGCAGCCAAAGTCGAAGTAAAGGCAAGAACGTATACAAATGACCGGCTTGATTTTGACTGGGATGAAGCCCGGATCTACTTCGCGCTGACTGACCGGTTCAAGGACGGGGACAGTTCGAATAATGCCGGTGTCGACAAAACCCATCTGGAAGCCTATCACGGCGGAGATTTCCGCGGAATGATCGACAATCTGGACTATCTTCAAAAGCTTGGCATTAATACTCTCTGGATTACGCCGATTGTAGACAATATCGATTTCAACAAGGGTGTTGATTTCGGCGGAACGCAGTATGCTTACCATGGTTACTGGGCCAAGGATTTCACCCAGCTGGATGAGCATCTTGGCAATATGGCAACGTTCAAGGAACTGATCGAGAAAGCCCATGACAAGGGCATCAAAATTATGGTGGACGTTGTGCTCAACCATGCCGGTTACGGCCTAAAGGCGAAAGACAGCTATCCGGGCGTTACGGCTGAGGATAAGGCTCGTTTTGAAGGGATGCTCCGCACAGACGGTGTATCCGCTGACACCGACCCGGTTAAAGGTGAATTGGCAGGGCTGCCTGACTTCAAAACCGAAGATCCGGCAGTGCGCAAGACTGTCATCGATTGGCAGACGGGCTGGCTGGACAATGCCCGGACAGAGCGCGGAGATACCATCGACTATTTCCGTGTGGACACAGTGAAGCATGTGGACGGCACAACCTGGAAAGCGTTCAAAAATGCGCTGACCGCGATTGATCCAGAATTCAAGCTGGTCGGAGAATATTACGGCGGCACTTTGGACAACGATGGCGGTACCCTGAAGTCTGGCCAGATGGACGGACTGCTTGATTTTGGCTTCAAGAACGCCGCAAAAGACTTTACAGACGGGAAAATTTCGGCTGTGGATGCGTATCTGCAAACCCGGGAAGCGCAGATGGACAACACCGGAATGATGGCTCAATTCCTGAGCAGCCATGACGAGAACGGCTTTTTGTCCAATGTTGTAGGCGGAGACAAGGGCAAGCTGAAGGTGGCTGCCGCGCTGCAAATTACGGCCAAAGGACAGCCGGTTATCTACTACGGGGAAGAGCTGGGCCGTTCCGGTGCGAATGCCGGAGACATGTCCAAAGGAGAATTCAGTGAGAACCGCGGGGATATGCCTTGGGATCAGCTGAGTGCGGAACAGGGGCTTCACGATCACTACCAGAAGCTGCTGAACATCCGTGCCAAGTATTCGCAGATCTATTCCAAAGGTGTGCGTACCAAGCTGGCCGGCTCGGACGAGCTGGGTTATCTGGCTTTTGACAAGCAGTATGGAACTGAACATATTGTAACAGCGATCAACACGAAGACAGAGGCGGTATCCGTCAGCCTTCCGGTTCCTTTTGCCGCACAGGCTGCGGTTGTGGATGAATACAGCGGCAAGACCTATACGGTATCACAGGATCAGAAGGTGACGGTTGAGCTGCCGGGCAGGGATGACGGCGGGACGGTTATTTTGGCCGCAGTGCCGAAGGTAACGCCAACGCCGACACCTTCGGTGAAACCTACACCTACACCTACACCTAGTGTGACACCTGCACCAACAGCGACACCTGTGTCTACGCCAGTCTCGTCTTCGGCTGTTGTGCCGACAGCTGTACCTGCTGCAGATACGCAGCTTGTGAGCGGAGACACTCTGAAGAACGGCAAGGACGGTAAAGTCAATGTGGAACTCGCTTCAGGCAAGCAAGCAGTGCTATTGCCCCTTCAGGCTGCAGCCTTGCTGGGCTCAAATGATCTGGTGCTCCATATGAATAGTCTCACAATCACGCTGCCCGCCCAGGTTCTGGGTAAAATTCAAGGGACATTGGCTGGTGCGGATGCGGAGGGTGCGCAGATTCTATTAAGAGCAGTGCCGCTGCAAGGTAATGCATCAAGCACTCTGCTGACTGGTCTAAGTAAGGACCATACGGCTGTAAAAGCGGCATCGGATGTCTATGAGTTCAAGCTCAATATTGTGCGCAAAGACGGTACGCTTCTTCCGGTAACCTCATTTGCAGAACCAGTTACGCTGGCCTTCCAGATTAAAGGAAATCCCGAAAAGGCGCTGCTTGGTATCTACTATCTGGGTGACGGCAACCATTTGGAGTATGTCGGAGGTACGCAGCAGGGGGATGTCATCACTGCTGAGGTTACACATTTCAGCAAATATGCAGCGCTTGAGATCAACAAATCCTTCTCGGATGTTCCGGCTGGCCACTGGGCAGGGACGGCGATAAAATCGCTCAGCGCGAAGCAGGTGATTTCGGGGGTTACGGCTGCCGAGTTCAAGCCGGAAACTTCTGTCACCCGTGCGGAATTCACTGCACTGCTCGTACGGGCGCTGGGACTTCAAGCTGACGGGCAGGCTGCATTTGCGGATGTGAAGGCGGATGCCTGGTATGCTTCCTATGTGTCCGCAGCAGTCCGTCAAGGGATTGTGACGGGACGCAGCAAGGACTTGTTCGCTCCGGGTGAAGACATCAGCCGTGAAGAGATGGCTGTCATGATCATTCGGGCACTGGAAGTGAAGCAAGGCAAGAAGATGGAAGCTGTAAATGGCAGCCCGGCCTTTACCGATGCTTCCAGCATCAGCTCATGGGCAGCAGCTTATGTTCATGCTGCTGCAGAGCAGGGGCTTCTGCAGGGCAGAGCGGACAACCGGTTCGCGCCGAAGGCATCGATGACCCGTGCTGAAGCTGCACAGGTGGTCTATAGATTGCTGGATAAATAAGCTGCTTAGTGAGTCTACAACCACAGTGAGAATTGTCTGCTTCACGGAGCGTGTGAAATGTATGGGAATTAGCATGATGTCCTATCAATTTAGTAATTAGTAACACAAAGGGCCCTCTTCGTCGCGAAGAGGGCCCTTTGTGTTGGTTAGTTGTTTAGTTGTGCTGTATGGATGCTAATAAATGCTGATCAATGCCTGAGAGATGCTAATTGTGCTGATGGACGCATGTATGGTGCTAAGTGGAAAAAGTAAAACTAATTCGTTGCAATCCTGGCTACAAGCGGTTTTAGTTGGATTTTGTATACTTAATATTTCTATTTCACCACATCCGGCCGGATATGGCGGAATTAGTTATCCTTTTTCCAACGAAGACCGCTCCCTGAAGAGGAATAGACTGGATTAGTTATCCTTTTTCCACTATGGGTATTACACACGCTGGATACCTTAGCTTAAGGATGCTTTTTATTCCAGCTGCATTTTACCCCTTGAGTTTTGCGTTCAGCTGTGACGGAGTCAGAAGCCTATACACCCAGGAGTTACTTCACCGTACAGCCGCTCCAGCTTCTTTTACAGCAGCGCCTTAAGCACCGCATACCCGTAGGCAGGCAGCTTGATCGACAGCTTGCTGCGGTCGGCGCGCAGCGCTTCGCCTGTGAATAAATTCTCCCAATTGCGGTCCTCCACATCAAGGCGGAAAGTTTGTGCTGTTTCCTCTGTGTTGACTAGTACCAAGATGATGTCGTCACCCAGACGACGCTCATAAGCCAGCTTGCTGCCGTGTCGTCCGGCTTCCAGGAAGGTGAAGCTGCCGGTACGAAGCGCAGGATGGCTGCTGCGGATTTCAATCAGCTTGCGGTAGTAGCTGAACAGGTCCAGGTCCTGATTCTCAGGATTCCATTCCATGCATTTGCGGCAACCGGGATCACCCTCACCATCCATCCCGATTTCATCGCCGTAGTAAATGCAAGGTGTGCCCATGAAGGTGAATTGGAACAACGAAGCGAGCTTTTGCTTGTTCTTGTCTCCTTCAGCCAGAGTCAAAAGACGCGGAGTGTCATGGCTGTCCAGCAGGTTGAAGGCTACTTCACTAGCCTGCAGCGGGTAGCGGGAGAGCTGTTTGCCAATGGCGTTAGCGAAGCTTTCGGCATCAAGTGTGCCATAGATGAAGAAGTCGAGCACCGCATCGGTGAACGGGTAATTCATGACTGCGTCGAATTTGTCGCCCTCCAGCCACGGTGCAGATTCATGCCAGATTTCGCCCAGGATATAGGCATCGGGGTTTGCTCTTTTGACGACCTTGCGGAAATCGCGCCAGAATTCATGGTCTACCTCATTCGCCACATCGAGCCGCCAGCCGTCAATGTGGGCCTCGGTAATCCAGTATTCCGCGACCTTCAGCAAATAGGCCTTCACTTCGGGGTTCTCGGTGTTCAGCTTCGGCATCAACGGCTCAAACGCAAAAGCATCATAGGTAGGAACACTATCCACTACCTGTAACGGGAATTCACGGATATGGAACCAGTCTTTGTAGCGGGAAGCTTCGCCCTTTTCAAGTACATCCACAAACGGGGCAAAGGTTCGGCCCGAGTGGTTAAACACTGCATCGAGCAGGACCCGGATGCCGCGTTCGTGGCAGGCGTCCACCAGTTTTTTCAGCGTTTCGACATCACCGAAATGCGGATCCACAGACATATAGTCTTCCGTATCATACTTGTGGTTGGTGGTGGCGGTAAAGATCGGCGTGAAGTAGATACCGGTAATGCCAAGCTCGCTCAAATGGTCCAGATGGTCGATGACTCCTTGCAGATCACCGCCGAAGAAGTTCTCCGGTGTAGGCGTTTCGCCCCAGGGCTGCACATGTGCCGGATTGCGGCTGGGATCTCCGTTCGCGAACCTTTCAGGGAAAATTTGATAAAAAATAGCGTCCTTCACCCAAGCCGGTGGAATAAAGACGTCGCCGCGGTTGATGTACGGAAATTCAAACAACCGATTGGGGTTGGTAGGGCGTTCAGTCTGGAAATCACTTTCGGTCATCCAAATGCGTTCATGTCCTTTTTGCAGCAGAAATCCATATTTAAGCCGCCGGTGCTTGGGGACCGAAGAGCATTCCCAATAGTCGAACATCGCATCCGAGGTGAAAAGGGTCATCGGGATTAGCTCCTTGGTGGCATCCCAGGCATATTTATCTCCGGCCCAGGCGAAGACCTCGGTTAAATCCCCTTTTTTGGCGCGCAAGCGCAGATGAATCGTCTCGTGATCATAGGCATAAGACCAGTTTAAACGCGGACGGTGGTAGACAGCTTCAAGCAACATTCATAATTCCCCCTAAAAGTTTTGTGAGCATAAGCAACCTGGAACAGCTTCGTACAAAACTGGCTTCGGAAGCACACGCTGGGTTTTGTGAGTATAAGCAACCTGGACGGAATCTCTGCTAAATAGGCAGCAGTCATCCCTTAGGCGTTACAGATGAATAAGGCCGTATTTCACCACAAAAAGGTAATAACATGAAATATGAATCCGTTATGCCTTGTTGCACCCTTTTTTATGCCTTAATGCACCAACCGGTCCGTTCTATGTACACAACAAAAAGGCACAACCGCCGCCGGGTGGCTTGTCCGAGGTTGTACCTTTTTGAAGTAACATTGCCTTTTAGTTGTTTGAAATGAAAGGACGGCAGTGGTGCCTTGTTGAAAGGACAGGCTGCTTATAATGTTTTGGATTATAGCACGGAATAATTATAGGTTCAATACTTTAGTACAAACCATTGCACAAAATAAAAATACAAAGAAAACCGGTTTTCTTTTGTAAAAAATATTATTAATAACATAAAAATAACCATTTATCAAGAATAAATCTCCGCTGAACACAATTTTATAGTGATTAACTACTGTAAAACGGAAAAAATAGGAGTTTCCTTCTGAAATAGAGAGGAAACCGGTTTTTTTATAAAAAAAACGAACAAATTCGCCTAAATTTACTATGTGCAAACGTTTTTGCAATTATGATTCCTGTTGTATTATGAAATAGGAAATGAAGCGCTTTCCAGAACTTGATGAAGCGTATATAGAAGGGGCAACAACGAATACATACTTTTTTTTTGAATCCCCTGAAATCGTTTGCGCAAGATCTGGGGCATCATCGTAAGCGTGAGGTATGATACACAAATTAGGAGGGGTTTAAGCAATGGAAATGAAAAAGCTCATGGTTCTCACCGCAGCGTTCTCTATGGCAGTATCCATCACGGCGTGCGGTTCTAACAACAATGGCAATAACGGGGGAAATGCTGCGGCAAGCAATGCACCAACAGACAACGCTACAGCTACTAATGCTGCTACGAACAGCGGTAATGCTGCTGCAACTGGTGAAATTGCACCGGAAGACGGCGCATCGCTGCTTGTATGGGAGAGTAAAGAAGAGAGACCTTTTGCCGAAGAAATCGCCAAACAATTTACAGCTAAATATAACGTTCCCGTGAAAATTGAAGAGATAGCTCCGCCGGATCAAGTAGGCAAGCTTACACAGGATGGTCCATCCGGTCTGGCTGCAGACGTAGTACTGATCCCGCATGACAATCTGGGCAAAGCCGTAAGCGCAAGCCTGCTGCTTCCAAACGATATCTTTACTGAGCAGACCAAAGCAGACAACACAGAGGCTTCCATCATAGGCTCCTCCTTCGACGGCGAATTGTACGGCTATCCTAGAGCGGCAGAAACTTATGCGCTCTACTACAACAAATCGTTGGTCAAAGAAGCTCCTAAATCCTTCGATGACGTGATTGCCTTCAGCAAAACGTTCACAGACAAGGCGAAGAGTAAATATGGAATTATGTGGGAAGTGGGCAACATGTACTTTGGCTATCCGTTCATTGCCACTACCGGCGGTTACCTGTTCGGTAAAGACGGCACAGACAAAGACGATATCGGCCTGAACAACGAAGGTGCCATTGAAGGTCTGAAGACTTTCGTCAAATTGAAGGAAGCACTGCCTGTCAAGAGCGGTGATATTACTGCAGACATCAAACGCAGCTTGTTCAGCTCCGGAGATGTAGCCATGGATATGACAGGTCCTTGGGAGCTTGCCGCCTACAAGGAAGCGCTTGGTGACAAGCTGGGTGTTGCCCCAATCCCAACTATTGACGGCAAAACAGCAATTTCATTCTCCGGCATCAAAATTTTCGGTGTCAATGCTTACTCGAAATATCCGAACGCAGCCAAATTATACGCTCACTTTGCGTCAAGCAAGGATGCACAGCTCCTGCTCAATAAATTGATCGGTTCCATTCCAACCAACAATGAAGCGCTGAAGGATGCACAGATTACGGGTGATCCGTACATCTCCGCTTTTGCTGAGCAGGCGAAGAACTCCCAGCCAATGCCGTCCATTCCTGAAATGGGCAACGTATGGAGCCCTGTGAATGCGGCCCTTCCGGAAATTTGGGATAACAACGCTGATCCGAAGGCGGCAATGGATAAGGCCGTTCAGCAGATCAAAGACCTCAATAACGGTTCAACTTCTAAGTAACAGAGGTTTTTAAACAGCACATCATTAGCACATAGTGGATATTCATTCGCCCGCCGCTCCGGGTAGCGGCGGGCGGTTTCCTGAATTCCGCGCGGAGAGGAGAACGGAAGAGAAATGCAGCGACACCGCAGCAGAGCCGCAATACTGTCGACCATTTTTATGGGATTGGGACAAATATATAACCGCCAATTCATTAAAGGGCTTATTTTTTTAGCTGTAGAGGCTGGAGCTCTGGTCTATTTCATCGCTAATTTGGGAAGGGCTTTTTGGGGGATTACTTCACTAGGGGACTCTCCAAGCCATTTGGTAAAGGTAAAGGGAATCACGAAAATGGTGGCTGGAGACCATTCCATCGTCATTCTGATTCAAAGCTTGATCACCCTGATGTTCTTTGTGTTATTCCTGATTGCCTGGTATATGAATATTAGGGATGCCCATAAAACCGGAGAAGAACGCGATAACGGTCGTCCTTCGAATACATTCAAACAGTCTGTACGCTACATTCTGGATTACAAGTTTGCCCAGAGCTTTTTATTGATTCCGGGTCTCGGTATTTTGTTCTTTACCATTATGCCGATTATCTTTATGATCATGCTGGCCTTTACAAACTTTGCCGCACCGGATCATATTCCGCCGGCGAAGCTGGTGGACTGGGTAGGGTTTCAAACCTTCCGTAATCTGCTGGTCCTCAAATCATGGAGCCATACCTTTTACGGTGTACTTACCTGGACGATTGTCTGGGCGGTTCTATCCACAATAACTACTTATTTCGGCGGGATGCTTGTCGCTCTGCTGATTAATCAAAAAGGTATCCGTTTCAAGGGTTTGTGGAGAATGATTCTTATTTTGCCTTATGCGATTCCGCAGATGATTTCCCTGCTGCTGATGCGCAATCTGTTCAACGGGCAGTTCGGCCCGATCAACCAGTATCTCGGCTATTTCGGACTTGGAAAGCTGCCTTGGCTGACAGATCCGTTCTGGGCTAAGTTCACTGTTATTATTGTCAACATGTGGGTAGGGATTCCAGTATCGATGCTGCTGATTATGGGTGTGCTGACTACGATCCCGCGAGACATGTACGAAGCAGCCGAAGTCGACGGGGCGACCAATTATCAAAAGTTCCGTATTGTTACGCTGCCAATGATCTTGTTCTCTACTGCACCTACGCTGATTATGCAATTTGCCGGCAATATCAACAACTTTAATGCAATCTACCTTCTGACTCAGGGGAATCCGGTCAACGGGAATTATCAGTATGCCGGATCAACGGACTTGCTGGTAACGTGGCTCTACAAGCTGACGGCGGATCAGAACAAAAATAATATGGCTTCCGCAATAGGCATTATACTCTTCATTATTGTAGCCGGGTTCTCCCTGTACAATTACCGCCGGACCAAATCATTCCAAGAGGAGGATATGATTCAATGATTATCGGACGCAAGCTTACGAGCGCTATTCGCTTGAGCCTCAGTTACATCGTTCTGATTGCGCTGGCGATTGCTGCAATCTATCCGGCACTCTGGATTCTGCTAGCATCCTTCCGGCCGGGCAAGTCTTTGTACAGCAAAACGCTGATTCCTGAACACTTTACGTTAGCGCATTACAAGGAACTGTTCACTTCACCGGTCTATATGTTTGGGACCTGGTATGCGAATACACTTAAGATTGCCGTATTCTCTATGCTGATCGGTGTGGTGCTGACCCTTCTGACCAGTTACGCTCTATCCAGATTCCGCTTCAAAACCCGTAAGACTACCATGTCGGTACTGCTCATTCTCGGGATGTTCCCGGGCTTCATGAGTATGATTGCGATCTATCTGCTACTCAATCAGTTCGACCTGCTGGATACGCACATGGCACTCATTATCGTCTATGCGGCAGGAGCGCCCCTTGGCGGTACGCTGATCGCCAAGGGCTTCCTGGATACCATTCCACGATCATTGGATGAAGCGGCGCGGATTGACGGAGCCAGCAATTTCGGTATTTTTGTCCGGATTATTCTTCCGCTCTCCCGGCCTATGATTACCTATATGGCGCTTACTCAGTTTGTCGGCCCGTGGGTGGATTTCATCTTTGCCAAGCTGATTCTGCGGACCAAGGAGAACTGGACGGTCGCTGTCGGGATGTGGGATATGGTCAATACGATGCAGAATTCCAATTTCACACTGTTCGCAGCGGGGGCGGTGTTGATCTCTGTGCCGATTATGATTCTGTTCGGATTCCTGCAGCGTCTGCTCGTTGACGGTTTGACCGCTGGCGCCAGCAAAGGATAGTTGTCTTGCCTGCTTCATGAATCACCGAAACACAAGGTACAGCCTTTATGTTGTCTATTAAGGGCTGTACCTTTATTTTGTCCTGAGGAGAGAGTGTAATGAAACGCCCGCGTAACTTACGATTTAGATCGGTAGGCATCAAGTTGTTCGTCATTTTGTTCTGTACGATTGTGCTGCTGTCCTCGGTCCTGGGTCTGACTTCATATTATGCAGCAAAAGGCATCATTACAGATCAGGTTGCTGCTGCTTCCTCCCAGTCCATCGTGCAGGCTGCAGACAAGCTGGATTTTCTATTTGCCGAGTATGAAGCACTTTCGCGGCAGTTTGCCGTGGATTCTATTTTAAAAGCAGATATGGAGACGGTGAACCGTCCGGGAGCCGGAACTGTCGCCAAAGCGGCGGCTGAGGACCGGATCCGCCGCAAGCTGGACTCGGTCAAAGGCTCGGATGAACGGATGCTGGGCATCCGGCTTATCTCAAGAAACCTGGTGGAGTCCGAATCTTACAAGTCGACAGGCATCAGCGCCGTCCGCAGCGACGAAGGCATTCTGGCAAGAGTAAAACAGATTGATGAAGCCAAAGGCGATCCCGTCTGGTTCTCGGTAAGGGCCAAAGGCTTCTTCGATGTGTATGCCGAGTCTTCGATGACGATGGGCAGGCTATTACGGAATATCAAGCATCCCGAAGCGGAGTACTACATGCTGATTGAGATCAAGGGTCAGGCGCTTACAGATATTCTCTCCAATCTGCATATCGGGCGTGCCGGTGAGATCCGCATTCTGGACCCGTCAGAAAGTATTGTGTATGGAGCGGACAACAAGCTACTCGGCGAAGCCTCATACATACACCCTGAAACAGAGCCACCGAAGGGGCAGCTTCATTCGTTCACAAGTGAAAACGAGCAGGGTGCTCCTCAGCTTGTGGTCTATCAGCCGCTGGATACGGCCAAGTGGACGCTGATGGGATATGCTCCGGTTAGTGATTTTACCAAATCTGCGGACAAGCTGCTCTACATCACACTGTTGGTTGTCCTCGCTGCGGTTGTGATTGCTCTGTTGATCGGCTACCTTCTGGTCCGCCAGATTGGCCGTCCTCTGGGCAAGCTAGCCCGGCTGATGGAGGAAGGCGAGCAGGGCAATCTTCAGGTGCGCACGAGCTTCAAAGGCCAGGATGAGATTGGCCGGCTGGGCCACAGCTTCAACAAGATGATGGAGCAGATCTCATTATTAGCAGGCCAGAGCGGCAGCTCGGCAGCTCAGGTTCTGTCTACCTCGGAGCAGTTGGTGAATGCGTCCAGTACGACCTCCACCCATGCAAGAGAAGTGGCGGCTGCCACTGAAGAAATTGCCCACGGGGCAGCCAGTCTGGCGCTTGAAGCAGAGAGCAGTAACCGCAACGTGGAATTGATGAATCTCCAGATTAAGGAAGTGAAGGAGATCAATCAGGCCATGGATACTTCGGCGGAGAAGGTCATCACAGTCAGTGACCAGGGAGCGGAGCTGATGAAGACACTGGTTGCCCAGAGCGAATCCACTGTGCGGATGATGGATTTGATTCAGGAAAATTCCATCAGACTGAGAGAAAGCACACATCTGATCCGCAGCATCCTGACCCCAATGGTTGCTGTGAACAAGCAGACGAATATTCTGGCGCTCAATGCTTCCATTGAGGCTGTTAGAGCTGGAGCAGCCGGAAGAGGTTTCATTGTGATTGCAGACGAAATCCGCGGGCTGGCCAATCAGTCCAACCAATCAATTGCCTCCGTGTCAAGGATTACAGAGGAAATCAGCAGTCATATTGACAATACGGTCCAGGTTGTGGGCGAGACTGCTCCGCTATTTCGTGAACAGATTGCTTCCGTACGGGAATCTTCTATTATCTTTGAAGATGTCCGGGCAGAGATGGAGCAG
Organism: Paenibacillus sp. P32E; assembly: GCF_001909085.1. Lineage (NCBI taxonomy): Bacteria > Bacillati > Bacillota > Bacilli > Caryophanales > Paenibacillaceae > Paenibacillus > Paenibacillus sp. P32E. The sequence continues at coordinate 25,840 of NZ_LVYY01000004.1, forward strand.
TTCATCGGCTATTTGAATGAGTCGTCGGCGTCGGTCACGGCACTGACAGAGTGCCAGCAGCTGCTGGGTGAATCCATGGCCAGTGTCCGGGCGGTAGTTCAGCAGACCAGTGCCTCCACGGAGGAAGTGGCCTCCATGTCCTCACAGCAATTCATCGTGAGCGAGGAGCTGGTCGCTCTGTCCGGCAAGCTGGAGACGCTCGCTGAGGAGCTGAAGCAGTCGCTGGTTTCTTTTCACGGATAAGCTTGATTGGAAAAAGTAGGCCCCTGCGTCGAATCATCGGCGGGGGGCTTTTTGGCATCGTCTGTTTCGCGTTGAACCTATCCGATTCTTGTTCTGGCAGGATTCTAAGGATACACTTAGTCTATAACAGAAGGCATCGAGAGGCCTTATAGGAAGAAATGAGCATTCTGCATACTGAAAGGGGGAGGCTTGCTTGCCAGAATTAAATGGAAGCCTGTTTCAGCAGGCTTTGCTGGAAGGGGAGTATAGTCCGCATTTTTTTGCCTACTATTATAAGCAGTGGAATTCATATACGATGGCGTACCATCAGCATCATTCGACGGAGATCATGTACCTGATTTCGGGAAGCTGTATAGTCGATGTGTGGCAGGATGCGAATGCAGAGGAACGCTTCCGCCTGAAGCGGGGAGAGCTGATTATGCTGGATGCTAATGTGCCGCACCGTCTAATTGTCGAGGAGGGCACGTCGTGCCGGATGCTGAATGTTGAATTTGGCTTCACAGCTTCTACGGGAGCGGCCCCTTCCATCGCCAGACTGGCCGGGGAGGAAGAGGACCTGGCCGCACTGCTGCGTATGCCATTCCGCAGTCTGGTGCTGCCGGACCCTGAAGAGGTATTTCATGTGCTTAAATCGCTTGTACTGGAGCTGGACCGGCACGGCGGCGATGGTGAAGCGCGGGGGGCCGGGCAAGGGGGCATAATGATCGGGCTGCTGTTTGCCGAGCTGCTGCTGCGCTTATCCAGACTTCGTCGGGAACAGCTTCAGACCAGCCAGCAGCCCTCGCAGCTCTATGTGCGGCGCGCGATTGAATTTCTGCATCAGAATTATGACCGCGGTATTCAGGTCAAAGAGGTAGCTGCCGAGGTCAGCGTTCATCCCGGCTATTTGCACCGCATCTTCCGGGCGCATACGGGCCGGACACTAACGGACTACCTGAATATGCTGCGTATGGAGAAGGCAAAGATGCTGCTGGGACAGAGCGAAATCCCTGTTGCGGAAATCGCTGACTATGTGGGGATTAGCAGCAGGCAATATTTTCACCTCCTGTTCAAGAAGTACACCCGCTGTACTCCAGTGGAATACCGTAATTCGATAGAACGCTTCTCATGGAGTGATCATCAGCCAACGGCTACAGACAGGTGAGGATTATTGACAGGTTACCGGTAAAATAGTCATGATATTGGTAACGCTTCCCGCGGCCACCTTGCTACAATGGACAGGAACCATTCATTCATTGGGAGGATGATAGCAATGTCTTTTAAAGTAGCTTTTATAGGGGCGGGCAGTATCGGGTTCACACGCGGCTTGTTGCGTGACCTGTTGACGGTACCGGAATTCAAGGAGATCGAAGTCTCCTTTATGGATATTAATCCTCAGAATCTGCAGATGGTCACCGAGCTGTGCCAGCGGGATATCCGGGAGAATGGCCTGAAGATCACAATCTCACCTACGACAGACCGCAGAGAAGCGCTCAAAGATGCCAAGTACGTATTTTGTACTATTCGCATGGGAGGGCTTGAGGCGTTTGCAACCGATGTGGATATTCCGCTGAAGTATGGCGTAGACCAGTGCGTGGGTGACACCTTATGTGCAGGCGGAATCATGTACGGGCAGCGGGGGATTGCCGAAATGCTGGAGATTTGCCGTGATATCCGGGAGGTGGCTGCGCCGGATGTGCTCCTGCTCAATTACTCGAACCCGATGGCCATGCTGACCTGGGCCTGCAATAAATACGGGGGTGTGCGGACGATTGGACTGTGTCACGGAGTGCAGCATGGGCATCAGCAGATAGCCGAGGTCTACGGGCTGGAGAAATCCGAGGTGGATATAATTTGTGCCGGGATCAATCACCAGACCTGGTATATCTCCGCGAGGCATAATGGCAGGGATCTGACTGCAGGGCTGCTTGAAGCTTTTGAACAGCACCCGGAATTCAGCCGGACGGAAAAGGTGCGGATTGACATGCTGCGCCGCTTCGGCTATTACAGCACCGAATCTAATGGACATTTGAGCGAGTATGTTCCGTGGTACCGCAAGCGCAGCGGTGAAATTATGGACTGGATTGACCTGGGCTGCTGGATCAACGGAGAAACCGGGGGGTATTTACGGGTATGCACCGAGGGACGCAACTGGTTCGAGACTGATTTTCCCAACTGGATGAAGGACCCCGCACTGGAATACCATTCTGAACACCGGAGTGAAGAGCATGGCTCCTATATTATTGAAGGATTGGAGACGGGCAGAGTATACCGAGGTCATTTTAATACCGTCAATAATGGTATTATTGCCAATCTGCCGGATGATGCCATTATTGAAGCGCCGGGATATGTCGATCATAACGGCATCTCTATGCCGCTGGTCGGTGAGTTGCCGCTTGGTCTCGCCGCTGTGTGTAATGTCAGCATCTCCGTACAGCGTCTGGCCGTTGAAGCTGCCGTTCATGGCGATGACAAGCTGCTGCGCCAAGCCTTCATGATGGACCCGCTGGTCGGAGCCGTCTGCAACCCGAAGGAAATCTGGCAAATGGTCGATGAGATGCTGGTTGCCGGAGAACCTTGGCTGCCGCAATACGGTGCAGCAATTGCCGAAGCGAAGGCGCGCCTCTCCTCGGGTGAACGGATCCCGACCCTCACTGATAATGCCGGTGCTGCCCGGCTGAAGGTAAAGAGCGTGGACGAAATGATGCAGGACCGTGATGCCGCGAACAAAAACGCCGGTGAATCCGATAAGGGCAAGGATAGAGAGAAGGCTAATTAGGACTCCAAAGGACATACATGGAAGTTGACGATAAAGTAGAAAGGGTGATTTTAATTATAATGGGGGTATAAGGAATTTGATGAAGAATTTAAATATGAGTAAGATTGCAGTGTTCTTTCTGGCCTTCGTTCTGACAGTTATGTCTTTGGGTCCGGCAGCAGCCTCCGCAGCGGCACCAAACGTGAAGACGATCCGTGTCTTCGTCCAGAGCAAGGAAATCCATCCGAAGGCTGCTCCTATCCTGCAGGGGGGCAGAGTGTACATCGAGTTCCGCAGTGTTGTACTGGCTTTAGGATTCAAGTTCAACTACGATGCGGCCAAAAAGGTGATCACAGCAGATTCGGAGGATGCTTCCTTCAAAATTGATCTTAAATCGGGGAAGACCTTTCTTAACGGCCGTGAATTTACCTACAGTAAAGATGCTCCAATGATACTGGGCTCCGGAGCCAATGTACTGGTTATGAATCATTTGTTCAATGCTACCTCCAATATTAGAGTGAACTATGATGCCGTTCATAAAAATATTGTTGTCTACCGGACCGAAGCAGAGTCTGTCGATTATCTCTCCCTTGCCAATAAGGAAGCGGCTGTTCCGGATGCCGACAAGGCAGCCATCTATACATTGCTTGATAAATATATACAAGCAATGAACGATGAGGATGCACTGGCGCTGATGGCGGTGGATCGCTCTCCTGAAGCATATTATACCAATCGGAATCTGAGCAAAGATCAGGTCAAGCTGCTGCTGGAAAACAACTTTCTCAAACACGAGCTGAAGTATACCAAGAAGCAGGCGACCGTTGTCTCATATGGACCGAATAAGGCCACAGTCTATTTTGTTTATACTGTCAGTGACAAGGATGATAAAAGTTCAGTGATACAACTATTTTATTATCTTAAATCGGTTGTCAAGGCCTCCGATGGCAAATGGTATTTGGATAACAAGGGGGATACTGTGCTGCATGTTGAGCTTTTATTAAGTGACGAATAACTGTCAATGGTTCAAAAGGATATCGACAGTAAAAGACCTCCACCTTTCCGGGTAGAGGTCTTTTCTTACTGCACAGTGTGCTTTTTACCGAAAAAGGTCTTCAGTGCCTGATAGACTTCCTTCTTGTCCTTGATCACATAATGCATGAACTGCTCCTGCTTCAGATGACGGTATGCAGACATCAGGGTACTGCTTCGGTTGTATTGGTTAACCTCTCCATAGCCGAACATGTTGCTGCGCTTCAGCAGCTCGCCGATCAGCTTGACACAACGTTCATTATCAGAGGTGAGATTGTCGCCGTCAGAGAAGTGGAAGGGATAGATGTTATATTTGGAGGGCGGATAACGGCTGTCGATAATGTCCAGTGCCTTCTGATAGGCTGAGGAGCAGATGGTTCCCCCGCTCTCGCCACGGGTGAAGAAGTCATGCTCGCTGACCTCCCTGGCCTCTGTGTGGTGTGCCAGGAACACAATTTCCACCTTTTCATACTGGCGCCGGAGGAAGCGGGTCATCCAGAAGAAGAAGCTGCGGGCACAGTATTTTTCAAAGGTGCCCATGGACCCGGAAGTATCCATCATCGCAATAATCACCGCGTTGGAATGAGGCACCGTGATATCATCCCAGGTTTTGTAGCGCAGGTCGTCGGGGCTGATGCTGTGAATGCCGGGTTTGCCCCGGCTGGCATTGCGGCGCAGGTTCTCAAGCAGGGTACGCTTCTTATCAATGTTGGACATCATGCCTTTTTTGCGGATATCGTTGAAGACGATGGATTTGACTTCGATCTCTTCTTGTGCCTTGGGGGCAAGATGGGGCAGTTCCATATCCTCGAACAAGATGTCCTCCAGATCCTCCAGATCGACCTCCGCTTCTACCGTATCCTGACCGGGCTGATCGCCTGCCTTATCGCCTTTACCCGGCTGGGCGGACTGGGAATCGCGGCCGAGTACATCCCCGACCTGACTTTCACCATCGCCCTGGCCGACGTGCTTCTGCTTGCGGAAATTGTAGATAATCCGGTACTCATCCAGACTGCGGATAGGCACTTTAACGATTTGCTTGCCGTCGGACATAATAATATTTTCTTCAGTCACGAGGTCAGGCAGATTATCCTTAATGGCTTCCCGGACCTTCTGCTGATGACGTTCCTGATCCTGATGGCCTTTACGGTGAAGGGACCAGTCTTCTTTGGATACGACGAACGCGTAATGACCGGATGATTGCGGCAGAACGACCACCTCCCATGGAATATTAATCGGTACGGGCACAAAGGGTGACTGAAGGGCAGGTTGTAACTAAAGTATATTCATGGGGCTGGGGGATATGTGAACCTTCTTATTCACTGATTTCTTCGATGATCATTTTATAGCTGTTCGAGCGGGTCTCCCCGGAGTATCTATGCCCATCGATAGTGTACATATAGAGTGCGGTTAAAGAGCCCTGGAGAGCACGGCCCAGATAACCGGGATTGATGCGGATTACATAGCTGAGTTGGATGGTTTGCCCCGGTTGCACCGTACCGAGGGGGATAATCCCGCTGTACGGGGTTTCAGGTGTAACATAACCCGTTGCGAGGGTGCTTCCCTGGGGAACGATCTCTATGAGCGATACCTCAGCCGGATAGTTGCCGCTGTTGGTAACGGAAATATAGAATTCGGCAATACCGCCGGGTTCAGCTATTGGAGGCTCACCTGTAACTTGAACAGAGATGACCGGTGAGAACAACAAGGTGACTACGGTGTTGGAACGTTCAGTCTCCCTTACAATGCGTCCATCAGGCAGTCTATAAGTATACTGTACGCTGCCCTGATTCTGGATTACAGGGTTCTGGTGTATGTTGGTCTCGGCCGGGATGGAGACAAGAAAATCAACAATAGCCGCGGAGCCTGCCCTTAGGGTGCCAAGGGGAATACCCTCTCTGGGATGGGTCCCCTTCTGAGCAGTTCCGTTGAGATTCACACTATCCCAGATAAATAGTGTGTCGTCAGGCATAATATCTGCAAGGACTGCATCCACCGCCAGATTCCCGCTATTGCTGACGGTGAACACATAACGCAGATGATCCCCGGGAGCTGCGTTGGATTTATTAACCTTTAGGCTGACGGACAGCCCGGAGTGAACAACGGTAACATTGACCGTGTTGCTCTTGGTATCAGCCGTATCCCCGCCTGTGTAGTAAGAAACAACGGCCTGCGTGGTTAATACTGATGTTGCAGGGGTTGAAGTGACTCTAACCTGATACGTGATTTCTGTGGTTGTACCTGTGCCCAGCGGCGCCACTAGTATGCCTTTGGCCGGGTCGTTATCAGGCGAATAAATACCGCCGGAGATGACACTTCCGGGGAGGAACACGGTCCCATCCGTTACAGGAATGGTTGCTGTAATATCGGTCAGCAGCCGGGTTCCCTCGTTCTTTAGCCACAGTGTGTAGGTTACAGTATCCCCGATAAATGTGGTAGATGTGCTTGCGACTAGCAGAATGGAGAGCTGGTAGGAGAGCAGAGCAACTGTAACCTGGTTTGATAAAACTTCTCCCTGCACGATCCTCCCCTCCGGAGTGCTAAAGGAATAGACGGCCTTGGCTCTATTGCTCAGCTTCAGTGAAGGCGGAAGTGCAACAACAATGACCTGAAAGGCAATCTGTACGTCGGTCTGTGGAAAGATCGTTCCCAGCGGTATGCCGGAGGAAGGAGAGACCCCGGGAAGGGGAACTCCATCTCGCAAGACGCTGTTGGCCATAAAGGATACGCCAGAAGGAATAGCGTCTATCAGGGTAGCCAATGCCGACACATTGCCTTCATTTCGGGCAACGAATGTGTATACTAGGGTCTCTCCAAGGGAGGCACTGGTTTGATCCGCGCTTTTTAATATAGAAAGAACCGGACCTACAATCGGGGTGTTGATCTTATTAGAGTAAGTAATGGAGTCTATGCCCGCTGCCGATCGGAAGAACACCTTGGATTGATTGGTTACAACAGGTTGAAAGGGGAAAGCAGAGCTCATGTCTGAATCACCCTTACCTGGAAGGTGGTGGTAGAGGAGGCTCCAGGCGCAACCGTTCCAATTACAATGCCTGTAGCAGGACTAGCGCCGGGACGGGCGGCTCCATCCACCGTGACACTGCCGGTGACGAACTGGCTGCCTTCTGGAATCGGGTCAACCACCACTACATTATTCACGGGAACAATTCCGTTATTCGTGACCACAATAGTATACGTGATTATGTCTCCGACGACCGCATCAATAACAGGAGTGCTCTTGACGGCCGTTACATCAGGAGAGGAGACCGGAATAACCAGTTTGTTCGACAAAGATGAGCCAGAGAGCAGACGGCCATCCGGCGGACTGAATGTGAAGGTGGACGCGGCTTGATTCACAAGCTGCTGCGGTGATGGCAGCGATGCCACGGTGACCTGCAAGGTAATCGTCACGGTGATAGTTGCACCCGGAGCAACACTGCCGACATTCAGCCCGCTCGCCGGATCAGCTCCAGGCTGTGATACGCCATTTACGATTACACTGTTCGGAATAAACAGCGCGCCTGGAGGAATGGTGTCTGTAATCGTGACATTCGCCGCAAGGTTGCCGGTATTCGTGATGTTGAGGAAATAGGTTACAGTATCTCCGACCGTTGCGTTTGTGGTATCCGCTGTTTTGACAATGTTAATGAACGGCTGGTACACCGGGGTAGCTAGAGTGTTGGAATATGAAGCCCCTGAGAACGCCCCGGAGGTAAAGCTCACGGAAGCCTGATTGTTCAGAATGGCTGGCGTAGGCAGTGTATTAACAAGGATGCTGAAAGTGACTTGTATTGTTGCTCCCGGTGCAACGGTGCCCAGTGATATGCCATTGGCCGGATTGGCTCCCGGCAGAGGAGTTCCGTCAACGACTACGCTGCCGCTGACAAAGGAAGCGCCCGCCGGAATGGGATCACTGAGTACTGTATTATTGACCGGTGTAATGCCGCTGTTGGTAACAGAGATGCTGTAACTGATGGTATCCCCGATAACGGCATCGGTTGCAGCTGTAGTCTTGGCGACAAGCACATTCGGTGATGAGATTGAAATCTGATTGATGTTGGAGTGCGATGTCTGATTGAAGGTCCGGGCATCCGGTAAGGTATAGGCATAGGAAACAGTAGCCTGGTTGGTCAACTGCTGGCTGACCGGCAAAGTATCGATAACAACAGAGAAAACAACACTAAGGCTTGCCCCGGCGGCAATCGACCCCAGTAGAATTCCTGTTGCAGGGTCAGACCCCGGAGACGGAGAACCGTTAATCAGCACGCTGTTGGCGAGAAGAGTGGACCCGGCGGGAATGGTATCCGTTAAAGTGGCATTTGCCGGGTAATTCCCTTGATTACTTACATTGACCGTATAAGTAATCGTGTCTCCAACCGTCGCATTTACAGAGCTTGAGCTTTTGGCTGCACTGATAACCGGCTGATAGACTGGTGTAGTCTGGATATTGGAGAAGCCTACACTAGAGAGTGCTCCGGAGGTGAAACTGACAGAGGATTGATTGTTCAGCAATCCGGTTGCCGGCAGCGAGGTTACCGTAACGTTAAAGTCTACGGTAACTGAAGCGCCAGGGGCAATAGTGCCTATGGTTACACCTGTAGCCGGAGAGGTTGCGGGTCGCGCCACACCATTCACCAGCACACTGCCTGTTACAAATGTAGTACCTGCAGGGAGCGCATCTGTGAATACAGCATTATTGACAGCAGCAATCCCATTGTTGGTCAATGTCACTGAATAAGTAATGGTATCGCCAATGGTGGTAGCGGTTGTTATTGTCGTTTTGACTACGGCGAGATTCGGATTCGAGACAGGAAATGTAATGGTATTGGACAGGACCGAGCCGCCAAGCGTCCGCCCATCAGGCAAGGTGAAGCTGTAAGCTACGGTTCCTTGATTCACCAGCACTTGAGGATTAGGGAGTGAAGTGATCACTACCGAGAAGGCGACTGTTACTGTTCCTCCAGGAGCGACAATACCGGCGGCAATTCCAGTAGACGGATCAGCCTGAGGGAGCGGGGAGCCATTAATCAGCACGCTGTTGGGCTCAAAGATAGTACCGGCCGGAATATTATCCGTAATGGTTAGGGTTGCTCCATAATTGCCTGTATTGCTGACCGCTAAGAAGTAGGTTACGGTATCGCCTACTGTGGCATTCATTGTACTGGCGCTTTTGACGGCGGCAATAATGGGCTGATATACGGGGACGCTAACCAGATTGGAGAATACCGAGCCGGAAAAAGAAACGCCCGAGGTATACGTAACTGTGGCCTGATTGTTGATTGATACGCTAGCCGGGAGGGATACAACCGTTACACTGTATGAAACTATAGCAGATGCGCCAATAGCCAATGTGCCTATGCTTATCCCGGTAGCCGGATTGGCATTTGGAAAAAGAACGCCGTTGACCGACACACTGCCTGGCACAAAAGCAGTTCCCGGTGGGGGAGGATCACTTAGTATTATATTGTTGACCGGATCAATCCCGTTGTTGGTAATATTGACGGAATAAGGGATAGTATCTCCAATGGCAACCGATGTAGAGGTTGTGCTTTTCACCACAGCGACGTTAGGCGCGGAGACGCCGATCGTCACCACATTGGATAATGCTGTGCCGGTCAGCAGACGTCCGTCAGGCGGTGTAAAAGTGAAGGTTGCCGAAGCCTGATTGACTATTTGCTGTGGGGAGGGCAGCGAAACAATAATGACGGTGAAACTGACGGTCACACTTGCGCCCGGAGCCACAATTCCGACAGCGATCCCCGTATCCGGGGCTGATCCCGGCTGGGGGAATCCTCCTACAATAACACTGTTGGGATCAAATTCAGTGCCGTCCGGGATGTTGTCTGTAAGGGTTACATTTGCGGTAAGATTGCCGGTATTATTGACTATAATCGAGTAGATGACAGTATCGCCAATGGTTTTATTGAACGCATCGGGACTCTTGACCAAGGAAATTTGCGGCTGAATGACCGGTGTAGTTGTAATGTTGGATGATGAGGAGCCTGAGAATACACCGGAGGTAAAGCTGACGGTTGACTGGTTGTTGATTTGTGAAGGAATCGGCATTGTTATCTTCACCTCAAATGTTACGGCGACTGAGGCCCCGGGGCCCAGACTGCCGATTGGAATGCCGGCGGACGGGATTGATAGCGGCTGGGAGACACCGCCCACAATTACGGTTCCGGAAATGAAGGCTGCATTCTCAGGCAAGGGATCACTGAGAATGATCTTGCTGACAGCAGCAATACTGTTGTTCGTCAGAACGGAGGTGAATGTTAGAATATCACCCGTAACGGCGTCAATGACATTCACGCTTTTTACAATACTTACGTTAGGCGCGGAGACAGGAATGGAGAGTGTATTCGATACGGAATTCCCCCCAAGCTGCCGGCCATCGGGCAGGGTGAAGCTGAAGGCAGCCGCCGCTGTATTAAGCAGCAGCTGGCCGGGCGGCAGCGCGGTAACTGTGACCAGGAATGAGACGGTAACACTGTCGCCTGGTGCGAGTGGTCCTACAGGAATGCCTGTGGCGGGATTGAATCCCGGCAGAGGCGTGCCACCAATGCTCACGCTGTTTGCTTCGAATACTGCCTGCGGCGGCAGAGTGTCGGTCAAGTTCATCGTTGCGGCAATGTTCCCGGTATTGCTGACAAGAATGGAATAGGACAGGGAGCTGCCGACAGAGGCCTGTGCTGCATTCGCGCTTTTTTCAAGAACGATAACGGGGATGAACACTGCAGTGCTGATCGTATTTGACAGAGCGGCACCACTGAAAGAACCGGAGGTGAAAGAAGCGCTTGCCCTGTTCACAAGGACTGCCGGATTAGGCACGAAACTCACATTCACCTGAAAGGTTACGGTTGCTGTGGCACCTGCAGCGATGGTTCCGAGACTAAAGCCGGCGCCAGGGTTAGCGGAAGGTAGCGGCGTCCCGTTGATGGTGACACTTCCGGCTACAAATGCACCGCCAGTTGGAACCGGATCGGACAGGACCACGTTGTTCACAGGTACGCCACTGGGATTTTTGACCGCCACAGTGTAGGTGATATACTCCCCGACAGCAGCATTGGTAAGATTCACACTCTTGATCAGGGTGATGCCCGGTGCGGATACCGGAATACTCACTGTGCTGGACAAGCTTGTTCCAGAGAGGGAGCGCCCGCTCGGCAGTTGATAGGTGTAGCTGCTGCTGGCTTGATTCACTAGCACGGCTGGAGACGGAAGTGACTGCACCGCTGTAAGGAAGGTAACAGTAACCGTTGCTCCAGGGCCCACAGCTCCCAGCGGTATCCCCACAGTGGGTGAATCCGATGGACGGACCACACCGTTGACGGTGACACTGCCGGGCACAAAGGCTGATCCTGCCGGAATGTTGTCACTTAGAATAACTGTGGCAGCCAGATTCCCCGAATTCTGCATCTGCAGGGTGTAGAGAACATTCCCGCCTACAGTCGCACTGGCTGTATTCGCACTCTTATTGATCCCTATGACTGGCTGATAGACAGGCGTTGCCGTCGTATTGGATTGGGTGATCCCTGTAAACACACCGGAGCTGTAGGATGCGGATGAGCGGTTTGAGAGCTGTGCAGGTGAAGGTACAGAGGTCACAGATACCTGAAAGGTAACGGTGACACTGGCGCCTGCTGCAATAGTACCTACAGTTATTCCCGTTCCAGGATCAGCAGACGGGCGCGAAGATCCGTTGACATTGACGCTTCCCGCAACAAAAGTGCTACCCGCCGGAAGCGGGTCAGACAATATAAGATTGGTGACCTGGGCAATTCCATTATTGCTGATTATGGAGGTATATAGGAGGACGTCACCTACGGCAACATCAGGGAAGCTTGCGCTTTTTACGATCACAACATTCGGCAGAGTAACAGGAATTGTAAGCGTGTTGGAAGCGGCTGATCCGGCCACCGTCCTGCCGTCCGGTACCACAAAAGTATATGCGGCAGTTGCCTGGTCTACGAGCTGAGACGATGGAGAAAGACTATTTACCACTACCCGAAACTGGACGGTTGAGCTGCCTCCGGCAGCAATGACGCCGATGGCGATACCTGAGGCTGGATTGCCTGCTACCGGGGTTCCGTTCACTGTGAAGCTTCCGGGCACATAGGAGCTGCCGGCGGGAATATTATCGGTTAGCGTAGTAGTTGCGCCAATATTACCCGTGTTAGCAATCTGCAGGGTATAAATAATTTGATCGCCGACAGTGGCATTTGTGGTGTTGGCGCTTTTGACAATGCCAAGGACCGGAGAGTATACCGGCAGAGAGGCAGTATTTGAAGGAATAACTCCAGTCAATATCGATCCGCCCGCGACACTCTGGAACGTAAATGCGAGATTGGCCGTATTGGCAACAATCTGCGAAGGTGGCAATGAAGTGACTTTGGCTTGGTATGTAACGGTCACAGAGGTGCTGAGAGTCAAAGTCCCAAGGGGAATGCCTGCTGTTATATCATACATAGGCCTAGGTATACCGGCTACAACCACACTTCCGGTCACAAAAGTTAAGCCTGCCGGCAAGGCATCTGACAAAACGGCGCTGGTCGCACTGGCAGTGCCCGTATTGCTGACAGTTACGGTATAGGTCAACGTATCTCCGACGATGGTTCCCGCCGCATTTGAGCCTTTGGTTAAGGTGATTTTGGGAGCATTGATGTCAATCTGCAGCGCATTTCCATTGACAACGTAGGCATCGCCAGAAGTGGTTAGGGTCAATAAGGCAGAAGACTGATTGTTGACGAGTCTCGCGGAGACATCGACATTGGTGATATCCCAGCCTTGACGTCCAGCAATGATGTTGGTTCCAGGACTGCCGTTGGTCTGATTGCGGGTCCCAAAGGTCCCGGTTGTATTGAGCACACCGGCATCATTATTTATCTGTGAAGCAAAAAAGTTGGTGGAGAAGTTATTGGGGCCAGACAACGCTACCTGGGTAGAGGTAGTTGGACCAAACAGCGCCTGATCTCCGGAACGGTTGGCATCTCCTTCCTGTGCGCTGAACAGAATTCTTCCGCCCAGTGCTCCTGACACAGGGGTCGCGAATCCAGTAATGGTTGTGACCACAGGAGCAGAACTGGCCTGTACAAGCACAGCGCCTGCCCGGAGAGACATATTGCGGAAAGGAAGAGACGGATTCGAGTAAATAACGCCTAAGGTCCAGCCCGCATGATTCGCTGTAGTATCGCCAGTAATTACTATCGTACCGACTACACTGCCTGCGGTATAGCTTCCGGCCCCCCCTGTCTGAATAATGCTGGTTACATTCGCGGAACGTACATAGGCGAAGCCTCCGCCGCCCAAATCGACAGAATTGCTGGTCGCTGCGTCCGGGGAGACACTGAATAGAGTGCCCGCCGGCGTGGTGAAGGAGATCGGATTGTTAATGACAGAACTCAGGTTGACGGAACCGTTAATATAGGAGCCTGCCCAAATCAGCTCTGCATACAGCACTGTACTTCCTGAAGGTATCGACAGAATGGCAGCCGAGCTGTTGCTTGTATATAGATTTGTAGTTCCAGCGGGATAGGTTCCAAATGTGGAGGAAGTATTTACTGTGGTAAACGCCCCGATACTATCTTGAGTGCCCGGTACACCAGTTGTTTCAGACCTGCTCAGGCCTAGCGTGTTGCCCGTGAAAGTGATGGCACCGGTCGCGTTAATTGTAGCCCGAACGACTAGAGGAATGATTTTCACCTCCTTATACAGAAGATACAGTATGTTATGACAACAATAAAAAAGGCAGACCGCTCGTTTTTTGAGAACGGTATGCATTTTATTCGGTTTGTTATTAGCCTATGACAGAATGTGGTAATAATTGTTTGTAATGGGCACATAATTAAGTTTATCTTGTCTATTCTGTGATCGCTCTTCTCCGGGCGAGCAGGGCGCGGGGTTCAGGGTAGGCTTTGCGGCTCATGTCTTCGAGCTCTTCAGCTGTTATTGGTTTTTTAATCACCGCAAAATGGTACATAATTTCATGAACGACATTGGACTGCAGCGTCTTCAGAATCTCCAGTTCCTCGGCTTCATAAAGGATGTCGTCAAAAGGATACTGATAGAACAGCTCCATCCGAAGCAGCCGATAGTCAAAGGGTGGCGCAGGCACCGGATAATCGGGGATTTCCGGAGAAATGGCTCCGGAGGAAGGCTGGAAAAAGCTGCCGGTTAAATGGCGGGGAGTATACTCGTCGAATTTCTGCTTGAACAGAGGATTAGAAATGTGGGGGAAACTGTGGGCATAAGGGGCCAGAATACAAACAACAGCTTTGTGGGTGCTGATCCGGTAGATTTCCGCCATTACGGCAAATAAATTGTCCACATACGGCAGCACACGGCTGGCCATAACAAATTCTGCAGTATTGTCCGGCAGTGGAATTCCCGTATTAATATTGCACACGATATCCACTCCGGGGCAACCTTCACGGCCGATTCCCAGATAACCAGATTCTTTGCCGGAACCGCAGCCGATATCTATTTTCAAGGAAATCACTCCTTCAGGGTCATTCTAAAAAAGGCTCTTCACCATTGTATTAATTTTGCAGCATGCTGCGTCCGGCGAATGCCTATCCAAGTTGTAAACGGTCCAATCTATATAGCAGAAAGTTTATGCAACCCGGGCGAAGGGTTATTCGTTAATAAGAGTAAGCCTAGCCAGGCGATTCGATTACCGTTTCACCAATGAGGAGGCAGTCAACATGAAATCACAACGTAAACTACCTGTTCTGGCGGCAACTGCTGTATTAATGCTGGCTATAACCGCATGCAGCGGTAATACCCCGGCCGAGGCTCCGATAGAGCCTTCGTCCACCGCCTCTCCCTCTCCGGCACAGAGCACGGCATCACCGTCACCAAGCCCTTCGACTGAACCCAGTTCTTCTTCTGCAACTGAACCCAGTTCATCTCCTGCACAGGAAGCAAAGATGATTCACGGTACAGGTATCTATGTCGGACAGATTGATAATCACTCGGTAGAGATCAAGACAGAAGAAGGAGCAACATCATTTGAGCTTGGTGCGGGGCTGGAGCAGTCTCTAGAGACCTTAAATATGGATGATCCTGTAGTCTTCGAATATGCCCAGCGAAGTGTAGAAGGAGACTCCTCCATTTCACAGCGGGTGCTGTCGAAGCTGGAAAAGTCTGCGGAGAGCGGAAGCGCAGCACCTTCAACAGGTAGACTCGCCAAGACGAAGACACTCAAGCTGACGCTGGAGGGCATGGAGGAAGAAAAGACGGCAACCCTGGCGACTGGAGCGGGATATTCACTCTATGTATTCGATATCTTCACGTTTGATGCGAAGACTGGCAAGCTGGCAATGAAAGTTGATCCCGGGTATTACGCCGAGATTACCAAGCTGCCCTCCGACTTCAATCTCGATGCCCTTCAACTGGAGGGTGAGGAGGAGCTGGCTTCTACTGGCAAAGTGACTGCACTTGGTCAAAAGGAGCGTGACCAGCGGATGACCGGCATCCGGCTCTATCTTACTGCTATGGGATCCGATTTGACCCGGGAGTATGTGGTGAAGGAAATGGACGGGCAGGGATATGTCATCAAGCTGAACATTCCGCAGCGGGAGGCTTCAGAGGGATTTGGACCGCATGTCTATGCTTCGCTGGACAGTATGGTCAGCCGGTAATTCCGTACTGGGCTGCAGTTTACACTAGGAAAAAAAGGGCCGCTTCCGAATAAAATCGGGGCGGCCTCTTCTTTGAAATGGGTAAGTGTTTGGCCTCAGGCTGAACCGGCATTAACGAGTACGGTGGCAATCATCAGCATGAACAGCAGCAGAATGACTCCATTAATTATAGTGCCGATGACAGCAAGTACCCTGCGGCGCTTGCGGAGGGTAAGTCCGATTATGCCGATTACAGCCCCGATCACATTAACCGCTGCCAGGACGAGTACAGACATTCCCAGGTAAAAGATAGACTCTGCAGAATTGGTAATGAAAGAGTCGCTTCCACCTGTGACGGAGGAGACGTTAGCACCTACAACGACAAAGGCAATAATATAGCCGGCAAGGGTAATCAGGGCGATAACAAACGAGGCAATACCGGGGCCGGAATGTTTGAAATCCCGGGGGTTTTCTTCATACAGAACTTGCTCTTCTTGTGGCGGAGAATAATCGTCCATGTGAGGCACTCCTTGTATCCTATTTGATATAAATGATGGTAGTACCCACTTTTCCATAAGATGGCGGCAAATGCAAGCCCGGTTTGCAAAATGTTCCAAACTTACGGCTGCTGGAAATACAACGTCCAGGTACGGTAAGATAGGAGAAGTTCAATAGAAGGAGCTGTGTATCCATGCAACGAAGATTTATAGCCTATGGAGCCTTGCTGGTCATGCTGTCTGTCGGCATAGGCGCGTTCGGAGCGCATCTGCTTAAAACTGTGATCAGTGAAGACTACCTGAAGGTCTACGAGACCGGTGTGCATTATCACATGATTCATGCGCTTGGACTGATTCTCATTGGGCTGGCGGCAGGTCAATGGGGGGAGAGCTCACGTCTGCGCTTAGCGGGACGGCTGCTGATGCTGGGGATTATTTTCTTCTCCGGCAGCTTGTACATGCTGAGTATTACCGGCATTAAGGTGCTCGGAGCGATTACTCCTCTTGGCGGGGTATGTTTTATTGCCGGGTGGCTTTGTCTGGCTTGGGAAGCTTTTTCACGAAAAGATTGATGGATACTCAGAACGAAGACCATAAAAATACAAACAAGCACCTGCCCCGAAGATTCCTTCCGGGACAGGTGCTTGTTTGTCTGGTGGTGAAGGTGTACATGGTCTACGAAAATTCGTCGATTTCATTGAGCTTGAAAGTATACACTTGCTTCTCATCCACATGATATACACTGAGTGAATTGGCGGCTTCATCAAAATTCAGGATACGGCAGGGCATAGACACCTGTTTGCCGTGCCGGTTAGCGCGGAGCCGGACCAGTTGGTTGTTCTGAATGTATAGTCTGATTTTACCGTACGCATCTGCAGGAGTTGCCGCAGTTGTAGCCGCAGGTGTGACTGCGGGGACATTCTTGGGTTCAGGCTTTTCAGCCTGCTTACCCGGTTGCTTCACTGGCAATTTAAAAGGTACATGAGCAGCCGTGGCGGGTTCCTGCTTCAGTGCAAGCTTCGCGGACCGGAGGAGGTTATCAATTGTTTTTCCGAGCTCAAGACCTGAGTTAATGTTGAAATCCGTGATTTTCTCATTGCTGTTCAACATTTCAAGCAAGTATTGCAGTGCAAGCGGGTTAGTACGGGCGTTGATCAGGATGTCGACATTGAATAAATAATTGCCGTCCGTGTGTTGTAGTTTCTTGTCCATAAATCCCCCAGCTTTGTCAGTAGACACTATTGAAAATACTATTTTAAAAGTATATAAACTATACCATTAATTCATGAATAAGCATATACCTCCTTATTGGGAAATCAGGACTATTGACCCTCATTTAGCGGAGAACTAGTCCTTCATCCGCACACTGATCCCCAATAAAGCATACACATACAACGTGATGGAGGATCAAGAACAAGGAGGTCATGTTGGTTGGTTACCATGGAGCCTGTTGTCGTAGGTGGTCATGTAATGATTGGTGTCGAAGTAAAGCTTCCCAAGACTACGCTGCTGTCGATCAGCACGGATAAAGGGTATATCATGTGCGGAGCGCTTGACGTGGGGTTGCTCAATGGAACGCTTAGCGACCGCAGGATTATAGCAGCCCGGGCCGTTGGTGTGCGGACATTGCCGCAGCTTCTGTCTGCACCTATGGAGTCCGTAACCATAGAAGCTGAGAAGCTGGGAATTGTACCGGGAATGACCGGGGCGGAGGCCTTGCTTCTTATGCTGTAAGCTGCTCTCACCCTGCCCGGTACTTTATTAAGGGAGGCCTCCGGGCCTCTTTTTGCTGCTTCCACCACTTCAGTCCAAAGTTGATACTTCTGGAAAAGCATAAGCCGGACAGGCTTGGCTCATCCTACAGAATAAGCCATCAACAAGGAAGGCGTTCAGACTTGGTGTCTTGCACCAGAAAGGATATTTCATGTTTCGTCTCCAGTATGAAAGGGTAAATTCAGTATAGACAACTGCATGCCGGACCATGGACAGGCAGCCGGCTAAATTATGGATAAGGAAGGGATATTACAATGGCTAAAGCATCTGGCAAAGTCAACACAACTTCACTCGAACAAGTACTCAACCGTGAGGTTGCAAACCTGAACGTACTATACGTCAAAATTCATAATTATCACTGGTATGTGAAAGGAGAGCAATTCTTCTCCCTGCACGTGAAATTTGAAGAACTATATGATGATGTTACCCTCAAAATGGATGAGGTGGCTGAACGTCTGCTGAGCATCAAGGGCAGTCCGGCGGCTACCATGAAAGAATATCTTGAACTGGCTACCATTCAGGAAGCTACAGGCAAAGAAGATACCCGCGGCATGGTTCAGACCCTGATTGAAGACTTCGCCACCGTGGCCGAAGAGCTTACTGAAGGCATTGAGCTGGCCGAGCAGGTGAGTGATCAGCCAACGGCCGATTTGTTCATCAAAATCCGCAGCGATTTGGAGAAAAACCAATGGATGCTGCGTTCTTTCCTGGGCTGATCATCCATTGCGAATAATCGCATCTACAATAGAAGTAAAGCCTCCAGTACGGGGGCTTTCTTTTTTGATTTTTTTCAAATACAAGACTTTAAATGATTACATGGATTGAAAATAGATATTTGTAAAAAAACATGGTTTGTAATAAAATTAGTGAGAATCATTGATAATCACTCCGTTACACTTTATAATAATTATAATATGATATAAAATCTAATTTTGCTGGCATCAGGGATAACCTGTTACAATACAGCTTTCTGATTTCGCAAATCGAACAATGGGGGGAAACATTATTATGGCAGCAGATTTTGTCATTGAGGGACTGAAAGCATCAATTGAAGGAAAAGAAATTCTGAAGGGAATTAACCTTCAAATGAAGGGCGGCGAAATTCACGCCATCATGGGACCGAACGGTACCGGTAAAAGCACCCTGGCTTCGGCTCTGATGGGTCATCCCAAGTACGTGGTTACTGAGGGTACGGCTGTTCTGGAAGGCGAAGACCTGCTCGAAATGGCTGTGGATGAACGCGCGCGTGCCGGTCTATTCCTGGCGATGCAGTATCCAAGTGAAATTAGCGGTGTAACGAACTCCGACTTCCTGCGCAGTGCGATCAATTCCCGCCGTGAAGAGGGAAGCGAGATTTCCTTGATCCGCTTTATCCGTCAAATGGAAGCCAAAATGAAAGAACTGGATATGAACCCTGAGTTTCTGCACCGCTATTTGAACGAAGGCTTCTCCGGCGGCGAAAAGAAACGCAACGAAATTCTGCAAATGATGATGCTGGATCCTAAGATCGTCATTCTTGACGAAATTGACTCCGGCCTTGATATTGATGCGCTCAAAATTGTCGCTGAAGGCGTCAACTCCATGCGCAGCCCGGAACGCGGTTTTCTTGTGATTACCCACTATCAGCGCCTTTTGAATTACATCAAGCCAGATTATGTGCATGTCATGATGCAGGGACGGATCGTGAAATCCGGCGGCTCCGAACTGGCCGAGCGTCTGGAAGCAGAAGGTTATGAATGGGTAAAGGAAGAGCTTGGCATTGAAGATGAAACTGTAGGACAGGAAGCTTAAGAGACGCCAGGAAGGAGGAAACCACTTATGACGACGCAAACCATTCTTCCGGTGGATGCACAGCTGCTCAGCGAATTGTCGCAGAGCAGCGGCGAACCGGGCTGGCTGAAGGACAGCCGTTTGAACGCACTTACGCTGGCCGCTGGGCTGGCATTGCCGAAATTGGAGAAGACCCGGATTGACCGCTGGAATGTGAATACTTATGGAAGCTACAAAGCAAGCCAGACCATTACTTCACTTAGTGAAGCCCCTGCTTCTGTTGCGGCTCTGATCAAGGATCAGGAGGAAGGCAGTCTGATCATTCAGCGCAACTCCAGCGCCGTGTATGTCCGGCTTGCTCCGGAGCTAGCGGCTCAGGGCGTTATTTTCACTGATCTGCAAACAGCAGTCAAAGAGCATGGGGATCTGGTGCAGCGTTATCTGCACAAAGCTGTCCTGCCTGACGAGCATTCCATTGCTGCGCTGCATGCGGCCCTTTGGAACGGCGGGGTATTCCTCTATGTACCTAAGAACGTCATTATTGAGACCCCGCTGCAGGCGGTTCTGCTCACAGATGATGCTGAAGCTGCTTTTGTTCCGCATATTCTGATTGTAGCCGAAGCTAATAGTTCTTTGACCTATGTCGACAACTATGTATCGGACAAAGCGGAAGCCGGACTACACAACGGTGCGGTGGAAGTATTTGTAGGCGCTGGTGCCAAGGTGCGTTATGCTACGGTTCATCAGCTGGGTGAGGATACGACCGACGTGACTTACCGGCGCGCTATTGTTGAGAATGATGGAACGATTGAATGGATTGTAGGCGAGATGAACTACGGTGATACCGCTAGCGACACCAAGTCCGTGCTGAAAGGCAACGGATCCAGCTCGGATGCCAAAGTCATCGCAGTGGGATCGGGCGCGCAGAAGCTCAGCTATACAACACAGGCCCAGCATTTTGGCAAAAACACACCGAGCGATATGATTACCCGTGCAGTAATGCGCGATTCCGCAACCTCTATTATTAACGGTATTACGAAAATTGAGAAAGGCGCAACCCGGGCCGATGGCCAGCAGACGGAGAAAGTTCTGATGCTGAGTCCCAAAGCACGTGGCGACGCCAACCCGATTCTGCTTATTGATGAAGACGATGTTACAGCAGGCCATGCCGCTTCCGTAGGACAGGTCAATTACGAGCAGGTGTACTACCTGATGTCCCGGGGGATTTCACGGCATGATGCAGAAACACTGATTATATACGGCTTCCTTGCACCTGTAGTGTCGCAAATTCCACTGGAGGGACTGCGCAATCAGCTCCAATCTCTTGTGGAAAGGAAGTTAGGCCAATGATTAACAGCGCCATCCGGGAGCAATTTCCCATACTGAACCAGAAAATCAACGGACATCCTCTGGTGTACCTGGACAGCGCGGCAACCTCACAGAAGCCGCGTCAGGTCATTGAGGCCGTGAAGTCTTATTATGAATGGGATAACGCTAACGTGCACCGCGGTGTCCATACACTGGGCAGCCGCGCTACGGATGCATATGAAGGAGCCCGCGAGAAGCTGGCCAAATTCCTTCATGCCCGCAGCACGAAGGAGATTATTTTTACCCGCGGTACAACAACCGCCCTGAATATTGTGGCTTCGTCTTACGGCCCGGCCCATGTGGGTGAAGGCGACGAAATTGTCATCACCCAGATGGAGCATCACAGCAACTTCATTCCATGGCAGCAGCTTGCGAAGAAGACAGGGGCAACCTTGAAATTCCTTCCGCTGCAGAAGGATGGAACGATTACACTTGCAGATGCCGAGGAGACGATAACGGATAGAACCAAGATCGTCGCCATCGCCTATGTCTCCAATGTAATGGGTGTTACCCATCCGGTAAAAGAGCTGGCAGCCATCGCTCACCGTCACGGCGCTGTAATTGTTGTGGACGGAGCTCAGAGCACACCGCATATGAAGGTGGATGTTCAGGACCTGGACTGCGATTTCTACGCATTATCCGGTCATAAGATGCTTGCACCTACAGGTATAGGCGCCTTGTATGGCAAAAAAGCCTTGCTAGAGGCAATGGAGCCTGTTGAGTTCGGCGGTGAAATGATCGATGATGTGGGTCTGTATGAATCCACCTGGAAAGAGCTTCCATGGAAATTCGAAGGCGGTACACCGATTATCGCCGGTGCTGTTGGCCTCGGGGCAGCGATTGATTTCCTTCAGGAAATCGGGATGGATGAAATACACCGCCACGAGATGGAGCTTGCCGCATGTGCGGAAGAGCGCCTCTCGGAGGTGGACGGACTGACTATTTATGGTCCTCGCAGCCGGCAGGTCGGTGTGGTCACCTTCAATCTTGGGGATGTTCATCCTCATGATGTGGCTACTGTGCTGGATGCTGAAGGCGTTGCTGTCCGTGCCGGGCATCACTGCTGCCAGCCGCTGATGCGCTGGCTGCAGGTCAGCTCGACCGCCCGTGCCAGCTTCTACCTGTACAATTCGGAACAGGATGTAGATGCGCTGGTGCAGGCTTTAATCAAGGCAAAGGAGTATTTCGCCTATGAACTTGGATGACTTGTATAGACGCGTAATTATGGATCATTATAAAAATCCCCGGAACCGTGGTTCTTTTGCAGATGACGCTCTGAAGATTGAACTGAACAACCCAACCTGCGGTGACCGCATTACGCTTCAGCTAAAGGTGGAGGACGGCATCGTCAAGGATGCCCGTTACAGCGGCGAAGGCTGTTCAATCAGCATGTCGTCGGCTTCCATGATGACGGAAGCGGTCAAAGGCCAGACCGTCCAGCATGCACTCGAGCTGGCTGACCGCTTCTCCTCCCTGATGAAGGGGGATGCAGTGGATTTTGGAGACTATGAAGATATCGAAGCCCTTTCCGGTGTTAATAAATTTCCGGCGCGGATCAAATGTGCGACCCTCGCATGGAATGCACTTCGCAAAGGTATAGACGTGGAAGAAGAGCATCATCAAGAACACTAAAAACAAGGAGGCTGACACCATGGCTAAGAAAGCGCCTGATATGGAAGAGTACCAATACGGGTTCCGTGACGAGCATAAGTCGATATTCCAGTCTGGTAAGGGACTTACGGCCGAAATTGTTAAAGAAATCTCCGCCATCAAGAATGAACCGGAGTGGATGCTGGAATTCCGTCTGAAATCTCTGGAGCAATTCTACAAAATGCCGATGCCTAATTGGGGCGGTAATCTTGACGAGTTGGATTTTGACGAAATCCAGTATTATGTAAGACCATCCGAGAAGCAAGGTAAGACTTGGGAGGAAGTTCCTTCCGAGATTAAAGAGACCTTCGACAAGCTGGGTATCCCGGAAGCGGAACAGAAGTTCCTGGCCGGGGTCTCCGCGCAGTACGAATCCGAGGTTGTCTACCACAGCATGCAGAAGAGCCTTGAAGACCAGGGTGTGATCTTCACCGATACTGACACAGCACTACGTGAGCACCCGGAACTGTTCAGAAAGTTCTTCGGTACGATTATCCCGCCTACGGATAATAAATTTGCTGCACTGAATAGTGCGGTATGGTCTGGCGGAAGCTTCATCTATGTTCCAAAGGGTGTGAAATGCGAAGTGCCTCTCCAGGCCTACTTCCGTATTAACTCCGAGAATATGGGCCAGTTCGAGCGTACACTGATTCTTGCCGATGAAGACAGCTTCGTGCATTATGTAGAGGGCTGTACGGCTCCAATCTACAGCACAAACTCGCTTCACAGTGCGGTGGTTGAGATTCTGTGTATGAAGAACGCACGCGTTCGTTACACAACCATTCAGAACTGGGCACCGAATATCTACAATCTGGTTACCAAACGTGCCGTTGCGGAAGAGAACGCTACGATGGAGTGGGTCGATGGCAACATCGGTTCCAAGCTGACCATGAAATATCCTGCAGTGGTACTCAAAGGCCGCGGAGCCAAAGGTTCTGTATTGTCCATTGCGGTTGCCGGCAAGGACCAGCATCAGGATGCAGGTGCCAAAATGATTCACTTGGCTCCGGACACGACTTCGACGATCGTCTCCAAGTCGATCAGCAAACACGGCGGTAAGGTAACATACCGTGGTCTTGCTTCCTTCGGCCGTAAGGCGGAAGGTGCGAAATCCAACATCAAATGTGATACGCTCATTCTGGATAACCTGTCCACTTCGGACACGATTCCTTACAATGAGATCATGAACGATAACATCGTGCTTGAGCATGAAGCGACTGTCTCCAAGGTCTCCGAAGAGCAGTTGTTCTACCTGATGAGCCGGGGCCTTACCGAAGCCGAAGCGACTCAGATGATCATCATGGGCTTCATCGAGCCATTCACCAAAGAGCTGCCGATGGAGTATGCGGTAGAAATGAACCGTCTGATCAAGTTCGAGATGGAAGGCTCCATCGGTTAACAAAAACAAAAAGTAAAGGGCAGAAGGCGAACTGTAAAGTTCGTCTTCTTCTTGATTTAGGCTGTCTTCTTTAACAGATGAATCTGTTTGAGAAGGCAGCTTTTTCGTTGCGTCAATTTATTCGGAAAGAATAAATATACATAAAATACATTAAAAGTCTGTACTCACCAGCAGGAAAACAGGCTGAATCTTGGATAATCTTAATCCAATAGGATTTTGGAGGAAATGGAAGCATTTAAAGCTGAAGCTGTCCTTTTCCTGGAGAGGAAGACCGATTCTTTCGGGAAAAACCGAGAAAACGGTGATTTCTCCCCTTTGCCGCATTAAATCAGGGGTGATAAACTGCATAAAGTCACTAAAAATGGAAGCGCTAAAAATCTAAAGCTTTAAGGAGGAGAGATATGGATGTTCTCAGGCAACTGCGGGGCTTTTATCGGGAGAAGCTGCACTATCTGATTCTGTCGATTGTTTGTTTGGCGGCCGCAACTGCAGTGGGGCTTATTACCCCCAACTTGTTAAGACGTTTGATTGATGATGTTATTGTGCCCATGAAGTTTACTGAGGTGCCCGTTCTTGCTCTAAGCGTATTGGCTGTGGTTTTTGTTAAGGCTTGTCTGCAGTTTGGGCATGGATTTTTCGGAGGACGGCTGGGTAACTTTCTGGCCTACCGCCTGCGCAATGCCTGCTATGAGAAGCTGCAATTCCTGTCTTTCCGCTATTATGACACGGCGAAGACAGGTGACCTGATGTCCCGGCTGACCGGGGATCTTGAGGCCATCCGGCTGTTCATCGGCTTCGGATTTGCCCAACTGCTCAATGTGTTTTTTATGGTGCTGTTTGGCTCCATTATGATGTTCACGATCAATTGGCAGCTGACCCTTGTCACACTGATCACTATGCCGTTTCTGGCTGCTGTTGCATTCCGATTCGAATCCAAGATTCACCCGGCCTTTCAGGAGATGCGGCTTGCGCTTAGCGCTCTTACAACGGCTGTCCAGGAGAATGTTACCGGTGTGCGGACGGTCAAGTCGTTCGCCAGAGAATCCTTCGAGGTAGAGAAGTTCTCACACCGTAATGAACGCTACAAGGATAATCAGATTTTTGCCGCGGAGCTGTGGAGCAAGTTTTTTCCGGTGATGGAGCTGTTGGCATCGGTCAGCGTAGCGATATTGCTCGGGGTTGGCGGAACACTGGTCATTAAGGGACGGATGTCGCTTGGCGAGCTTGTAGCCTTTTTCAGCTTAATCTGGTATATTATCGGCCCTGTCTGGGGTCTTGGCTTCCATATCAACAACTATACGCAATCCAAAGCTTCGGGAGAACGTGTGCTTGAGGTGCTTAACCAGCCTATCGATGTAAAGGATAAAGATAATGCCCGTGAGCTTGTGGCAGCTGAAGTAAAGGGCGAAGTCGTCTTTGATCACGTGACATTTGCCTACGGCAACAAAATGCCTGCAGTCAAGGACATTCATTTCAGCGCCAAGCCAGGGGCGGTCATCGGGTTCCTGGGCGGTACCGGCTCCGGGAAGTCAACCATTATCCAGCTGATGATGAGGGCTTATGATGTGAATAAAGGCAGCATAACCCTGGATGGTGTCGATATCCGTGAATATAATGTGCGCAGCTTGCGGTCACAGATTGCTACGGTTTTCCAGGAGACGTTCCTGTTCTCCTCCTCCATCCGCAACAATATTTCGTACGGCCTGAAGAATGTGAGCATGGAAGAGATCATCCGTGCCGCACAATTAGCGAAGGCTCATGATTTTATTATGGAAATGCCGGACGGGTATGATACGGTGGTTGGCGAACGGGGGATGGGACTCTCAGGCGGTCAGAAGCAGCGTATTGCGATTGCCAGAGCACTCCTGAAGAATCCGCGGATTCTAATCCTCGATGATGCCACCAGTGCCGTTGATATGGAGACCGAGCATGAGATCCAGGCCGGATTCCAGGAGGTTATGCGCGGACGGACCACCCTGATTATTGCCCACCGGATCTCCTCGCTGCGGCATGCCGATCAGATTATTGTCATGAATGAAGGTCATATGGTTCAGCAGGGTACCCACCATGAGCTGATAGAGGTTCCTGGTCCTTACCAGGATGTCTACCGGATTCAGTATGCTGATTATCTGGCCAGGGACAATGGAAGAGGGGCAGGTGATACGGCATGAAGCTGGAAGCTAACCAAGAGAAATCCGTAAAAATGAAGCAAGGTTCGGCCCAGGAGCAAACGCTAGACGAACGGTTCGTGTACAAGGATGATGACGTCATTGACAAGGCGTTCGACTGGAAGCAGTTCACCAGGCTGTTCAGTTATATGAAGCCTTATGCCAGGCAAATGCTGCCGCTCGTGTCGGTGATGATGATCCTCGGCACGATTACGAAGCTGACGGTCCCTTACCTGACGAGTATGGCTATCGATAAGGCGATTGCTCCGAAGTCGGGGAATCCCAGTCTGACCCTGCTGTACACCTTGACGGCTGCTGTAATTGTACTCTATCTGATCCAATGGATCGCTGGGGTCTACCGGATTAAATACACGAATGTAATCGGGCAGCGGGTCATATACGATTTGCGCTCAGACCTGTTCCGGCATATTCAAAAGCTTTCCTTCAACTTTTTTGATAAACGTCCGGCCGGCTCGGTGCTGGTTCGGGTCACCAATGATATCAACTCCCTGCAGGATCTGTTCACCAACGGGGTCGTCAATCTGATGATCGACAGTGTGCAATTAATCGGAATCATGGTGATTTTGCTGTTGATCAACTGGAAGCTGGGGCTTGCGGTGATGATCACTGTACCGGTTATGTTTTTTGTCTCCACCAAGCTGCGCCAGAAGATCCGGATTGCCTGGCAGGATGTGCGGATGAAGAACTCGCGGATCAATTCCCATTTGAATGAGTCGATTCAAGGGATCAGAGTGACCCAGGCCTACACCCAGGAACAGGAGAACATGAACTATTTCGACGCCATGAATATGGATAGCCGGAAATCCTGGAACAAGGCGTCGGCGATGAACCAGGCGTTTGGACCGATTATTGAAATTACAGGCGGCTTCGGAACGATGATTCTCTTCTGGTTCGGGGCATACCTGATCCAGACCGGTGATCTTACCGTGGGCTTTCTAGTGGCATTCAGTACCTATGTCAGCAACTTCTGGGACCCGATCAACCGCCTGGGCCAGATGTATAACCAGCTGTTGGTGGCGATGGCTTCCTCGGAACGGATCTTTGAGTATCTGGATGAGCAGCCTGCCGTACAAGACCAACCAGGGGCAACGCCGCTGCCGAAGATTCAGGGCGACATTCAATTTAATAAGGTAGTGTTTGAATATGAAAAAGGCCGGGCAGCCCTGAAAGGCATCGATCTCGATGTGAAGGCCGGCCAGTCGATTGCGCTTGTCGGTCATACGGGCTCAGGAAAAAGCACCATCATCAACCTGATCGGCCGGTTCTATGATATCAAGAGCGGACGGATCACCATCGACGGCAGGGATACACGTGACGTGACGCTGCAGAGTCTGCGCGAGCAGATCGGGATCGTGCTGCAGGATACGTTTATTTTCTCAGGGACAATCCGGGATAATATCCGCTTCGGGCGGCTGGATGCTACGGACCAGGAGGTCGAGGATGCGGCAAAGGCAGTGGACGCCCATGATTTCATTAGCAAGCTGCCTGGTGGTTACGAGACTGAGGTCGAGGAACGCGGAAGTGCGCTCTCCATGGGACAACGCCAGCTGTTGTCCTTCGCACGTGCGCTGCTGGCCAATCCGCGGATATTGATCCTGGATGAGGCGACAGCAAGCATTGACACCGAGACGGAGATCAAGATTCAGGAGGCGCTGAAAATTCTGCTTCAGGGCCGGACCTCCTTCATCGTCGCCCACCGGCTGTCTACCATCCGGCATGCGGATAAGATTGTCGTACTGGATCACGGCGAGATCAAAGAAGAAGGTACCCATGCCGAGCTTACAGCGCGTGACGGCATCTATAACGGCTTGATCGAAGCGCAGTTCCGCTTCCTGTAGAATATAACAGCAGCAGCCCTTTCCGGCATATTCATGTGAGGAAGGGGCTGTTTTATTTGCGCCTTTTGCCTGCTCTGCCGGTCACCCTGACTTCATACATTTGCGCGCTGATCTCCTGCTGCCACTCAGCATCATCTGTATCTGCGGCAAGCCTGGCTTCATTGTTCAGCCGTGCCATTTCCCAGCAGTACTTGGCGTTTGCCTGCAGGCAATGCCGTTGCTCGGCTACTTCATCGTCTGTCAACGGGCGCTTGCGGCTTAAGGTATACAACTCTGCAAGCCGTTGATGAATGTCCAGCATTTTTACCTCCTAGTAAGTGTTGATTGTATTCATATCGTTGAACACCCTCGAACAAACGGGGTTCATAAGCATCCGCCTAGTTCGTGAGCATAAGCCTTACGTAGTATCTGCTATCAGCCTCGCCATGGGACCAATGGTCCAAACCTGGGGAGAGACTCTGGAAATAATTTTTCCGTAAAATTAATAACGAAAGCCTTGTAATCGCTTTTATTTATGCTACAATAGCAGTAATACAGGATTGTGACCGGTAACGCGGGCAATGCCTAAGCTGATTCGAGTATCATTTAATTAATGATATTGGGATCAACTTAGGCTTTTTTTGTACAAACTATGTGACAGGAGGTGACTACAGATGATTATTGAGAAGGTGCTGAACAACAACGTGCTCCTGACGAAAAACCAGAAGGGCAAGGAAGTTATTGTGATGGGAAGAGGCATTTCCTTCAATAAAGTGGCAGGCGATTATGTGGATCCCGCCAAAGTCGATAAAATCTTCCTACTTAATGAAAACGAATTTACGGCCCGGTTAACCGAACTGCTGAATGATATTCCAGTGGCTCATCTGGAGCTGGCGAGTGAAATCGTAACCTATGCCAACGGGATTCTGGGCACCGAGCTCAGCGATAATCTATATCTAACCTTAACGGACCATATCCACTTTGCTGTGCAGCGTATGGAGAAGGGGATTTTCCTGAAAAATGCGATGTTGTTTGAAATCAAGCGGTTCTATAAAAAGGAATTCTCCATCGGAATGGACGCGCTGAAATTTATTGAGAAGGCTACCGGGTTTGCGTTAGGTGAGGATGAAGCGGGCTTCATTGCACTGCATCTGGTGAATGCGAAAATGGACGGAAATGAAATGAAGTCCACGATCAAAATGACAGAGATTGTCCAGAATATTCTCAACATCGTCACCTATCATTATAAGGTGGTGCTGGATGATAGCTCACTCAATTATTCGCGGTTCCTGACGCATTTACAGTATTTCTCCATGCGGGTACTGAAGAAGGAAACCAGCAACAGTGGAGAGGACTTCTTGTACAATCAGGTCAAGCAGACGTATGTCAAAGCTTTTGAATGCGCAAACAAAATCAATGATTATCTGGAAAAAGCGTATGCCCAGAGCCTGAGCAAGGACGAATACGTCTACCTGACGATTCACATCCAGCGTGTCACGGAGCGTAACAGCCTGGAATAGGGGTGGTATCGCCAAGAGGATAAGGAACAGACAACTAAATACGATCATCTGACAGGGTGTTACTGGTAAGGCAGGCAAAACCTGAACTGATGGCAAAATAAGCGTGAATTGACGTTTCCTTTTGCTGTGAGTTCAGGTTTTTCTTGTTTGCAGAGGAATTAAAGATAACTGCTGGCACATCCTAACCCTACTGCAACGATCACAAAATATATCCATCTTAATTTAAAGGAGCAAACAATATGAGCAACAAGGACTTGTCCAAACAGATCATCGCGCTTGTTGGCGGTGAATCGAATGTGAATTCGGTTTTCCACTGCGCCACACGGTTGAGATTCAAGCTGAAGGACAATGGGAAGGCGAATAAAGCGGCACTCGAAAAAACACCAGGTGTAATCACAGTAGTCGAGAACAGCGGCCAATTCCAGGTCGTCATCGGAAACAATGTCAGCCAGGTTTTTGATCAGATCATGAAGGAGACCTCCTTACAGGATGCGGAGAGAAGCGGCAAAGATGATGATTCCTCCGAAAGTACAGGTGTTCTCGGTAAAGCAGTAGATATTATTTCAAGTATCTTTTCTCCTATACTCGGGGCACTTGCAGGTGCAGGGGTCCTCAAAGGGTTGCTGGCATTAATTCTGTCACTGAAGTGGATCAGCGCCACAAGCGGTACCTACCTGATTCTGAATGCGGCGTCGGACAGTGTGTTCTACTTCCTGCCGATATTCCTCGCGGTAACGGCGGCACGCAAGTTTAAAGCTAATCAATTCGTATCCATCGCCATAGCCGGAGCACTAATCTACCCGTCGGTCATTGCTGCTGTCGGCTCCACGGGAACGCTGAGCTTTGTGGGAATACCGATTGTACTGGTCAATTACTCCTCCAGCGTTATTCCGATCATTCTGGCGGTATGGGTACAATCCTATGTAGAGAAAGGGTTCCGTTCGATTATCCATGAATCGGTTCGAAATATCCTGGTTCCGATGTTCGCATTGCTGATTGTCATTCCTTTGACATTCCTGGCGTTTGGGCCTGTGGGCTCTCTGATCAGTGAAGGACTGGCTTCCGGGTACACCTGGCTGTATAATCTCAGTCCGCTTGTCGCCGGGGCCATCGCCGGAGCGTTCTGGCAGGTGTTCGTTATCTTTGGTGTTCACTGGGGCTTTGTCCCGATTATGCTCAGCAACATTGCTACTCTTGGTTACGATACCATGCTGCCGATTCTGGCGGCGGCTGTACTCTCACAAGCTGGTGCTGTATTCGGCGTGTTCCTGAAGTCCAAGAATACGCAGTTAAAAGCGTTATCCGGATCATCTACATTGGCTGCTGTGTTCGGGATCACCGAGCCAACCATCTACGGGGTCACCCTGAAGCTTAAAAAGCCATTCATCTACGCCTGTATCTCAGGGGCAATAGGGGGAGCAATTATCGCTGCAGGTGGTGCCAGAGCTATTGCCTTCTCCTTGCCGGGGCTGCTTGCGCTGCCAACGTATTTCGGTACAGGATTTGCCTGGGCGGCTATAGGGATTGTGGTGGCCTTTGTACTGGCCGTTATTCTGGTATTCGTGCTTGGGTTTGACGACCCTGAAGCAGCGGCTACAGAGAATACTTCCCGGCCGTTTGTGAACCAGGAAATTACACAAATCGATAAAGAGTTGATCTTCAGTCCGCTTACGGGTGCGCTGTTGCCGCTGGAAAGTCTGCCTGATGAAGCTTTCGCCACAGGGGCAATGGGAAAAGGGATTGTGATAGAGCCATCCTCCGGCGTATTGACTTCTCCAGTGAATGGGACTGTAACGACCGTATTCCCTACGGGTCATGCCATTGGTATCACCTCTGAAGGCGGTGCGGAGCTGTTAATCCATATTGGGGTCAACACAGTCAAGCTGAAGGGCAAGCATTTTCATAAAAAGGTGCAGGAAGGTGACAAAGTCGAAAAGGGCCAGCTGCTGCTGGAGTTCGATGTGGATGCAATCCGCGCAGCCGGATTCGTGACGGCAACACCTGTGATTGTAACCAACTCTGCCGGTTATCTGGATGTCCTGAAGAATACGGGTACGGAAGCAAGAAACGGCGAGCTTTTGCTAACACTAATACACTAGAAGCCAGAGGGGGCAGAAGCCACACTGGAGGAGAAGGAGCGTAACAGATGACTGCAATCCAAAAAGGATTTCCGGAAAACTTCTTATGGGGCGGTGCAACCGCCGCCAACCAGCTCGAGGGTGCATATGATGCAGACGGCAAAGGCTTGTCCAGTGCGGATATGGTCGCTTATGTGCCTAAGGCCGAGCGCAGCAATGATCATGCTATTGAAATTACATCCGAGCGGATCGATCAGATCCTGTCCGGGGAGTTCACCGCACGGTTTCCGAAGCGTGAAGGGGTGGATTTCTATCACCGGTATAAAGAGGATATTGCTCTTTTTGCCGAAATGGGATTCAAGGTCTTCCGCCTGTCGATCAACTGGGCGCGGATCTTCCCGAATGGTGATGATGCGGCGCCGAATGAAGCCGGTTTGCAGTTCTATGACAATGTATTTGATGAACTGCATAAATACGGCATCGAGCCCCTGGTAACACTGGCCCATTACGAGACGCCGCTGGGCCTGACACAGAAATATAACGGCTGGGCTTCACGCGAAGTCATCACCTGCTATACCCGTTATGCAGAGACTGTCTTCCGTCGTTACAAGGAAAAGGTGAAATACTGGATTACCTTCAATGAGATTAATATGATGACTCTGAGCCCTTTTACTGGAGGCGGAGTTGTGATTGACCGGGCGGAGAACAAGCTTCAGACGATCTATCAGGCGCTTCATCACCAATTTGTAGCAAGCGCGCTGGCAACCAAGCTGGTGCATGAGATCATTCCCGGCTCGCAAATGGGCTGTATGCTGGCACGGATGGAGAGTTACGCCAATACCTGCAACCCTGAGGATGTGCGTCTCAATCAGCATGAGAATCAGATGAATCTGTACTTTACGGATGTGCATGCGCGTGGCGAGTACCCCAAATATATGGAGCGTTACTTCTCAGAGAATCATGTGGTTCTCCTGAAAGAACCGGGTGACGATGAGATTCTCAAGCTTCACACAGTGGATTATGTGGCATTCAGCTACTATATGACGCTGACCGTATCGGCCAGTCCGGAAGGCGAGCGGGCACAAGGCAACCTGTTCGGCGGTGTGAAGAACCCGTATCTGAAGGCTTCCGAATGGGGCTGGCAGATTGACCCCATCGGGCTGCGGATCATGCTGAACACGATGTACGACCGTTACCAGAAACCTTTGTTTATTGTAGAAAACGGCCTGGGCGCTTATGACAAGGTGGAAGCAGACGGATCTATTCATGATACCTACCGGATTGACTACCTTCGCCAGCACATCGCGCAGATGAAGGAAGCTATCCAAGACGGAGTAGAGCTGATCGGCTATACCAGCTGGGGACCCATTGACCTGGTGAGCATGTCCACTTCGGAGATGTCGAAGCGCTACGGGTTTATCTATGTGGATCTGGATGACGAAGGCAACGGAACCTTGGACCGTTCGAAGAAGGATTCTTTTCATTGGTACAAAAAAGTCATCGCCAGCAATGGTGAGGAACTGTAGGAGGGGGCTGCAAGCAGCTACGGCCTGTGGTTAAGCTGAAACACACGAAACATGCAGAAACCAAGCTTATGATACAAACAGGAGATTCCCAAACCGTCCGGTGAGGGAGCCTCCTGTTTTGCTTATGATTTAGGAGATAGAATTACCTTTTGTTATAGATAATTATGTAAAATTGGGAATAGTTTCTTAGAGCGAGGGGGTTTGGAGCTAAAGTGTTCTGCTGTGCAGGAGGGACGGTGGGCGCAGAAGGCAAAAGAGTAGCGTGTAAGAACTAAAGTTACGTGAAGTGGAATTAGTCCACTTAAATAGATGGAAAATCGTTATAACGAGGGTAAAGTGGGAAAAAGTAGACTTAATTGAAGGAAATTCAACCAAAACGATGGAAAACGGCCGAATTAGGTTCCTTTTCTCCAACTATAACTTGCCGGGAAGCAGGAAGAAGTAATTTAAGTTCACTTTTTCCAATTGAGCTCACTGCCGGGCCGGATAACTGAACACATACTCTGTAAATCCAGGACACAATTAGAATATTTCTGGTCCTAATGGGGACTTCTAATGGGGACTCCCTGTAGGTCAAGCCAGTTACGCCAGTATAGCTCTGAGGCTTCAGTCCATTGCACAGTTAAGCATGGAGCTTCAAAGCGGACTGGTGCGCCGAACATTCCTTTCGTCTGCTACAGCCCCAGACTTCGATCGGCTCCGGGTGCCCAGGGGGTGAACCCTTGAAGGCCCTCCCTTGGCTAAGGGAGGGCTTGGGAAGGATCGGGAGGGATCGGAAATCCGTATGGGAGGGATCGCCTCCTATTCCATATAAATCTCCACCACCGTAATCTTGCGTTCGCGGGACAGGTCCAGAAATTTGCCACCGCTCTGCACGAGCGGACGGAAGACGTCGAGTGGATTGTTCATGATGATCACACCCATGTCCCCTGTGTTCAGCAGCACGTGTTTGCCAATGAAATTGGGCATCAGATGCTGGATAAAGGCTTGAACCGGTTTCCCGTTCAGCTTGCCGAAGCTGAGGGTATTGATCTCACGAAGAACGGAAATCAGTTCCTGCTTAGATTGATATATCCGGTGAGAGGTCATGGCGCTATAGATGTCGGCCACAGCAGCGATCTGGGAATAAGGGTGAATATCATCTTTGGTCAACTGATGGGGATACCCGGTACCGTCTTCACGTTCATGATGCTGAAGTGCCACAAGGGCGGTGCTGGGGTCATCCATGGAATTGCGGATTATTTCATAGCCATAAATCGTATGTAGTTTGACTTCGTCAAATTCTGCTGCAGTCAGCTTGCCTGGTTTGTTCAGAATGTCTGGGGAAATCCGGCATTTGCCGATATCAATGAGATAGCCGGCCCGGCCGATCTCATAACATTCCTTCTTGGAATATCCAAGCCATGTTGCTATATAATAAGAAAGCATGCCCACCTGCAACGAGTGGTTATAAGTATAATTGTCTTCCCGGTCAAGCAATAACAGTAAGGAAACCACATCCTTGTGTTTGTCCAGGGATTTCAGCGAAGGCTGAAGGATATCATCCACCACCGTCTGATTGAAGCTGCCCTTGGTTAACGCTTCCATATACACCGATTCAAAACCGTCAATCATGGAATCGAAATTACTGGAAGCTGCCTCGATGACAGACGATCTAATGGAAGGCGCCGGATTCTCCTGAATGGATTCGATATCAACGTAATCTACTCCAAGCTGCATCAGTTTACTGATCTCTTCTATTTGGAGTTGTGTTCCTTTGGGCAAAACATGCAGCCCTTTTGAGCTAAAGGTATCCATCCGGAGGGAATCCCCCGGTTTCAGATCCGTCACGTGTACTCTCAATGACTATGCCACCTTACTATAGCGATTTTTTCCAGCATAGCAACAAAGTTAAGATTATTCAATAGGTGGAAAAGTTATTCATAGGCGGTTACAGAGTGCGGTAATTCATAGCATTGGAATCCGACCCAAGCCACTGTTCTCCGGTGTCGCCAATGTCTTTTTTCCATACGGGTACTATTGCTTTCAGCTTCTCAATAGCATATCGGCTCGCCTCATAACAGGTATCACGATGAGGGGCAGATACGGCGATCATCACGCTTGCTTCCTTAAGGCCTACAAGTCCGGTCCGGTGTGCAATGGCACAGCGGGCATTCCACTTCTCCTCGACCTCCCTGCCGATTTCCTGCAGCTTGGAGAGGGCCATAGGGACATATGCTTCATAGTACAATGCTGTTGTACGCTGGGTGCCGGTCATCTCACGGGTTGTGCCGACGAAGAGCAGGGAGGCACCATGACCTTCATCCAGCACTTTGTCCAGCAGAGCTTCTCCGTTAAGGGGCTGGCCCGTAATGCTGAACCGTCCATCCGGTGTTCCCAGGTCTTCTTCAGCCGGTTCTCCTCCAGACACGGGAGGGATAAGCGCTACCTCGGAAGATTCGGAAATGACGGAGTCCTCCGGCGCATACTCATGATCAATGGCCACCAGGGACACTTTGATCTGGGGGGCGGCATCCGGATAGGAGGCAGAGAGCAGTTCCTTGAGTCTTCCGGCAGTAAGCGGAGTCTCATGGGAATGGAAGGCCAGCGAGGAGGAACCGATGATTTCGGCCAGACCGGCGAACAGACGAATAGTCATATGCATGCTTAATTCACCTCGGAATGTATGGATTATGGAACTTTCAATAATGTTTCCAATATA
This sequence comes from Paenibacillus sp. P32E, assembly GCF_001909085.1. Classification (NCBI taxonomy): domain Bacteria; kingdom Bacillati; phylum Bacillota; class Bacilli; order Caryophanales; family Paenibacillaceae; genus Paenibacillus; species Paenibacillus sp. P32E. Next base: position 61,758 of record NZ_LVYY01000004.1, read on the forward strand.
CCATATTGAGCCTGAAAATGTTATGCTAGGCTCTATAAGATTACAAGCCTGCCGCTAATCATAAAACGGCTTTACAGGTGGGAGAAAAGAGAAGCATATGGAGCGGGCATTGCAAAGGTTGACCCTAATTCACACCAATGATATACATAGCCACTTTGAAATGATGAGCCCCGTTGCTGCTGAAATAGCCAAGCTGAAGGCAATAGCAGGGGACGAGCCTGTGCTGGTAATGGATATTGGCGATCATATGGACCGGTTCTCCATAGAGACTGAGGGGACCATGGGACAGGCGAATATCGATATGATTAACCTGACTGGTTACGATGCCGTAACTATAGGCAACAATGAAGGGCTGACCTTTTCCCGGGAGATACTCTCTGCCCTGTATGCAGGTATCCAGTGTCCGGTGGTATGCTGCAACATTCTGGAGAGCACTACCGGAGAGCCTCCCGGCTGGATGAAGCGCCATGCGATCCTGGAGAAGGGCGGTATCAGGATAGGGGTTACTGGAGCTACCGCGGCTTTTGCTTCTTTTTATTCACTGCTGGGTTGGGATGCACTGGACCCGGAGAAAGCGCTTCGTGAACAATGTGAACTGCTGGCTCCGCAGGTAGATCTTCTGATTATTCTTTCCCATCTGGGACTTCCGGCAGATCAACGGCTGGCTGAGAATCTGAAGGGGGTTCATGCTATTCTTGGCGGCCATACCCATCATATGCTGGAGACGCCGCAGATCATTAACGGAACTGCGGTCTGCGGTGCCGGTAAGTTCGGCCGTTATGTGGGACGTCTTATTTTTGAGCGGGCGTCTGCCGGTAATCCCTTTGTGCTGGCAAGTGGCCAATGTTTTCCCGTAGACCCGTCACTTACCGAGGATGTGATATTCCCTGCGGCGGCACTGCATTTACAGCATGGGCGGGAGGTTCTTAACGAGACAGTAGCCATGACCGACCGCGAGCTTGTGCTGGATACGCAGGGAGAATCTCCTTTCGGCAACCTTCTGGCGCAGGCTGTAAGGCGCTATACAGGAGCACCTGTATCAATCGTCAATAGCGGTCAACTGCTTGAATCTCTGCCAGCAGGCAACATTACTGCAGGCATACTGCATGCGCTGTGTCCCTCTCCGATTAATGCCTGTGTTGTTCAGCTTAAGGGTGAGGACATTCGCAAGGCTCTTGAGCAGAGCCTTACGGAAGAGTATCGGACCAAGGCGATTTTCGGCTACGGATTCCGGGGAAAGGTACTGGGCAGCCTGGCTGTGGATGGATTAAAAATCCTGTACGATCCAAGAGTCATGCCTTATGATAACGGTATTGCCGTTTTTGTTGCCGGGGAACCGCTGGAGGACGATGCCATATATTCAGTAGGAACACTGGATATGTTCACGTTCCGCACAGGGTATGAGAGCATTGCAAACGGAACCGAACCGTTGTATCTGTTGCCTCATTTCCTGAGGGATTTGCTGCGGATGGAACTGCAGCGTCCGGGAAGCCTTGAAGAAAGCGAGTCTCTCCGCTGGGAGAATAGGTCTGTATAGGTACTGACTTTATTGTGTATGAGTACTAGGATCACAAGCCGCATTAGGTTTCATTTTCTATGAATCAGGAGGATTATATGGATACTATTACAGCAATTATTCTGGCAATTGTAGAAGGAATAACCGAATTTATCCCGGTATCATCCACGGGACACATGATTTTAACAACCAAGCTGCTCGGATTTGATGAGCAGTCACCGATTATGAAGACGTATGAGATTGTCATTCAGCTTGGAGCCATTTTGGCTATTGCGCTGGTGTACCGCCAACGGATTTTGAACTTGCTGGGCATCGGGCGCCGCCGCACAAGCAGAGGCGGAGTCATGCCGGCTTCAAGGCTGAACCTGATCCATGTTCTTCTAGGAATTGTACCGGCGCTTGCGGTAGCCTTCATAGCCCGTGATTTTATCAAAAGTCTCTTTGGAGCCCCCACTGTACTCTGGGCGCTTGTCGCCGGCGGGATTCTGATGATTGTTGCGGAATGGGTGAACCGGCGGAAGATCCGGATCACGGCTCACGAGCTGGATGATATATCTTACGGCCAGGCGCTGGCCATTGGTCTTTATCAGATTATCTCTGTGCTGTGGCCGGGATTTTCACGCTCCGGATCGACCATCTCGGGCGGTATGCTAAGCGGGGTCAGCTATAAGGCTTCCGCAGACTTTTCGTTCCTGATTGCAATCCCGATTATGTGCGCGGCATCAGGTTATGAACTGCTCGATTCCTATCAATATTTTACGAAAGATACGATTATGGATTTCGCAATCGGGTTTGTGATTTCATTTGTGGTTGCATATGTGGTTGTGGTAGCGTTCATGAAGATGATTCAGAAGATCAGACCCACCCATTTCGCAATCTACCGCTTTATTCTGGCAGCTGTGTTCTGGCTGTTTATTATGCGTTAATTCACAAGCTCATGACTAATCACTCAAGGTAACGGTATACACACAGAGGTCACCTGGGGATTTGAAACAGTATAGCAATTTACCGTTAAAGGCAGGAGTGAGCCAAGGTGCGTCTAGTATCCGTGAATCGGCTTCAGGCGGGAATGAAGCTGGGTAAAAAAATATATAATGATGAAGGGCTGGTTCTCCTATCGGATGGAGTAGAGCTTACTGATGCATTGATCAAGCGTCTGGCCAAGATTGACATCGGCTATATCTATATAGAGGATTCCCTCACGGAAGATGTTGAGATTACCGGCATGCTGCAGGACGAGACACGCAATCAGGCGCTCAAAGTCGTCAGGAACCAGTTCCAGCAGATGTCAGGAGCATCCGGAATTACTAAGGGCTTTTATCATCTGGATAAGAAATTCTCTAAGGTGATGGATTCTATTCTGGATGATTTGGCTACGCAGGAAGATCCCATGATCATGCTCCTTGATATGCACACAGCCGACAACTACCTGTATGCTCACTCTCTGAATGTATGCCTGTATACGCTGGTGCTTGGTATTGCTTACGGCTACAGCAGGGAAGAGCTGCGGGTAATCGGACTGGGCGCGCTGCTGCATGATATCGGTAAAACGCAAATTCCCGTCAAAATCGTGCAGAAGCCCGGCATGCTCAGCGACGAGGAGTTTCGCCATATGCAGGCTCATACAGAAATCGGTTACCGGATCCTTAAGGAAGAGCCGAATATCCCGCTGCTTGCAGCGCACTGCGCACTGCAGCACCATGAGCGCATCGATGGCTCGGGGTATCCGCGCGGCCTGACCGGTCCGCAAATTCATGAATATGCCAAGTGGCTGGGCGTTGCAGACTCCTACGATGCGATGACCTCGAACCGGATCTACAAGAAGGCTATGTTGCCGCATCAGGCGGTAGAAGCGCTGTATGTCGGTTCAGGAACACTGTATGAACAGAAGCAGCTGGAGCTGTTCAGAGACCGTGTGGCCATCTATCCGCTTGGATTAACCGTCAAGCTTAGTACGGGGGAGAGCGGTGTCGTAGTCAAAATAGACCCGTCAACGCCGCACAGACCGGTTGTGCGTGTGCTGAACGGACCTGAAGGCGAACCAGTCGTTCCGTTTGAGCTTGATTTGGGCAGCAAGCTTTCTGTAGTAATTGTGGATGTGACCGATGAAGACGGGGTTGTGGTGAGAACCACCTGAGCCCCGGTTCGAAGCGAGGACGGGAAACGGGCATGCCGCAGGAGTGCGGAGCATCGTTGCCGTCCCGCTTTTTTATTTTACAGATGGGCGGCATAAGCGGCTTGTGTTAAGCCCTTTCTGCAGTTTTTTGCAAAGTCGTGGTATGATATAGGGTAAGTTACCGTTCTTTTTCACTTCTTTTGGGTTAATAATAAGGAATACGTATCGAAGGAGTACCATGAAAATGAGTATATTAGAGCCATCTTCATCACCAATACGGGAGCTGTCGCCAAGCTACGATCCCTGGGACCCGATCACTTCACTCCGCCAGCATGGGCGTCATGTGCTGACCAGTGTGGAGATGACGGTTACCAATCTGTGCAACATGCGCTGTGAGCACTGCGCGGTTGGCGACAGCTTGACCACCAGAGAAGGAGAAATGCTGCCTTTAAAAAATATGCTGGATCGTCTGGAAGAGGTTGAACATCTGCAGACGATCAGTATTACAGGCGGCGAGCCGATGTTCCGTGCCAGTACTGTGGAGAATACCATCGTGCCGCTGCTCAAATATGCCCGTGAACGGGGCGTCCGTTCACAGATCAATTCCAATCTCACTATGCCTTACTCCCGGTATGAGCAGCTGCTGCCGTACTTGGATGTCATGCATATCTCTTTCAACTATGTGAATGGAGATGACTTCCATGAGGTGGGCTTCGCGAACAGCGGCCATCCGGTTTCTAAGGAAGCGGCTTACCGGCTCTATGATACGATGCTGGAAAATTCCCGCCGGCTCAGTAATGACGGTATGCTGATATCAGCGGAATCAATGATCAATTACCGGACGCATAACAAGCTGCCGGCCATTCATAAGCTGATTGGTGATATGGGGGCAAAACGGCATGAGGTGCATCCGATGTATGCGTCCAGTTTTGCATCGAAGCTCCCTGTGCTGTCCCTGAAGGAAATGGGAGCAGCGATCCATGATCTGCTGGACCACCGCAATCCGGAAATGTGGATGCTGTTCGGCACACTTCCTTTCTTTGCCTGCAGCTTTCTGGAAGAAGACCAGAAGCTTCTCCGCCGGTTGCGTGAGGAGAAAAACGTTACCCTCCGCAATGATCCGGACGGCAGAAACCGGGTGAATGTCAATTTGTTCACAGGGGATGTGTTTGTGACGGATTTTGCCGATATATCCGCCTTCGGTAACATTGGCAGCGGCAAACTGGATGATATCTTTGCCGAGTGGCAGATGAAGCATCCGATGAATCAGAAGGTGAACTGCCACTGTGATGAAGCCGGCTGCTGTGGTCCCAATCTTCTCGTAGCTGATATGTATTATCCGAAGGTTGATTTCAAAACAAGAAAAGCGATCACTCTGTAGAAATGAGGCGTTGTTATAGTGCATGCGGAATTTGAAGTAGGGAGATTGCTGCTTAATCTTTTGCTGGTTCTGGTGCTCGTATTGTTGAACGGCATCTTTGTGGCAGCAGAGTTCTCGCTTGTGAAGGTGAGGCAGTCGCGCCTTACGCAGCTGGTCAGTGAAGGCAACAAGATGGCCGGGTATGCGCTGAAGGTTAACAAAAAACTGGACTCCTATCTGTCGGCTACCCAGTTCGGGATTACACTCGCCTCGCTGGGGCTCGGTTGGGTCGGGGAACCGGCCATTTCTGAATTGCTCGTCGAGCCGCTGATGGTTCAGATTGGGGTTACTGACCATACTCTGATCTCCACAGTGTCCGTGATTGTCGGATTCTCGATCATTACGTTTTTACATATTGTGCTGGGGGAGCTTGCACCGAAGTCCCTGGCCATTCAAAAAACAGAAGGCTCTGCGCTGCTGCTGTCCGCGCCGCTGATGTTCTTCTATAATGTGTTTCTGCCGTTTATCTGGGTGCTGAACGCATCGGCCAATGCGCTCCTGAGGCTGGTAGGCGTAGAGCCGGCTAGTGAGGCAGAGGCGGCCCACTCGGAAGAAGAAATCCGTATCCTGATGAATCAAAGTGCCAAAAGCGGGGTCATCGATAAGGATGAGATGAAGCTGATGGACAACATCTTTGAATTCTCCGACCTGCTGGCCCGTGAGGTCATGCTCCCGCGTACGGATATGGATGTGTTATACAGCAATCTTTCTTTGGAAGAAAATATGCGGATTATTACAGAAACGAAGCATTCCCGCTATCCCGTGGCTTTTGAGGACAAGGACCGGATCATCGGCTTCATTCATATCACCGACCTGCTATTTGCAGAGGCTGCGCAGCAGAATGATCTGGCATCGCTGGTCCGCCCTATCCTTAATGTGCCGGAATCCATGGAGATCAGCCATGTGCTGCGGCTTATGCAGAAGAACAAGGCCCAGCTTACGCTGGTGGTGGACGAATATGGCGGGACAGCCGGACTGCTCACAGCCGAAGAAATCCTTGAAGAGATCGTAGGTGACCTGCATGACGAGTTCGAGGATGAACGTCCAAGTGTGGAACGCAACGGAGATTACATTTCTGTTGAGGGCCGGATGCTGATCGAGGATGTAAACGACCTCACCGGTGTAGTGATTGAAGACGACGAAGTGGATTCGATCGGGGGCTGGCTGTTTAAGGAGCTGGAAGGGAATCCATCCAAAGGCAAGCGGGTAATCGTTGGAGATGTCATCTTTGAGGTGGAAGAATCTACGCGTCTGCGGATTACCAGAATCAACATCCACCGGGAAACACCGTTGGCAGTGGATGACGATGAGGCTGGGGAAGATGAGGAAGGCCTGTAATAGGCGAAATACCCAGTCCAGGTAAAGGCCTGTTGTAAGCCATGAGTGTTCTGACTGGAAGTACGGGGCTGTCCCATAAGTAGATTTCTATGACTGAGACAGCTTTCTTCATTCTTATAACCACAAAAAGAGGATTATGACTTCATCGATGCCTCGCATAATGGCTATATGCGGCTGGAGCAGCCGCTGCTGCACCGCCGGTGGCTGCTGATGGGGAAAAGCGTAACTCTGCTGCTGATTATCGACTGGCTGGAAGGCGAGGGAAGACATGAGGTGGAACAGCGTTTTCAGCTTCACCCGGATGCGGCAGTCTCAGGGACTGTGAACGAAAAGCTTTATCCGGCGGTGAAAATTGATTATCCCGCCAATGCGCTTAGCATGCAGATCTGTTGGGCAGCCTGTGGGCAGGACTCACAGCCGGAGCATCCGCAGATAGAGCTGGTACCCAGCTGGGTATCGGAGATTTACGGCTCTAAGCAGGAGAGTGTGAGCCTTGTTGCCAAGCTGGTGACCGGGGAAAACTCGGGAATAGCGGCGGTCGTGCTACCTCAAGATTTGAGGCTCCCGGCAGATGGAGAAGAGTGGCGGCTTGAACAGTTGGATCTGAATCGTACGGAGCAGACGGTAACCCTTACATTGATCTGTGGCAGCCACAGACTGGATGTCAAGGCCAATGGAGAACAGGTCTATTGGAATATGAGGGATCTGTAGAGCTTATAAAAAATGAAGTGGATAGCAGTGTGGGCAAAGTGTCCCAAGGACCGTATAGCGGTTCTTGGGACACTTTTTTGCGTAAGTCTATATCTGATGGCCGTTTCGGTTGAGCGGATAAGAACTTTCCTTGGTCTACTGGCTGGCTATGGGTCATAGATTTATTACAAAGTACTGTGTTTACTCCGGTAAGAAGCTGAAAGTAAACAGAGGAGGAGAAAAGTATGAATTCCCAGGAGCGTGTATGGACACCGTACCGGGGCCCGTTTGATCCTTGCCCGCCGGTGCCATTCAAGACGTACGTAGTTCCCCCGAATCAATTTATCAATTTCCAGCCGCCTAACTTGCCGCAGTTTACCTTACCCGAAGCTCTAAAAGCGGGTACGCTGTGGCCTGCCCTATTCAGTCCATATGAATCCAAGAGCAAAGGAGGCAAGTAGACATGGAAGCAAGTCCTTGCGATCCCCGTTACTATGAGATGCTGGAGCAACTTCAGGTTCTCGATTTTGCATTGGTGGAGCTGAATTTGTATCTGAATACTCATCCTGAGGATTTAAAAGCAATCGAGCAGTTCAACCAGCTGACCCAGGAGCGCACCCGGCTGGCGAACCAGTTCCAGGAGCTGTATGGTCCGCTGCAGAACTTCGGCCGTGCCTATTCGAAATGTCCATGGGAATGGAACCAGACCCCCTGGCCCTGGCAGGTCTAGCTGGCTTGACGCTATGCTCACACAACTAAGCGTATGCTTCCGGAGTGAGTTTTGTACGAAGCGGATTGAAGGAGGCATATGCTCACAAAACTTTGAGGAGGGATAGTTCCCAAATGTGGATATATGAGAAAAAGCTGCAATATCCGGTACGTGTCGGCAAATGCGACGTACGGATGGCGCGTTATCTAATGGAGCAGTACGGGGGAGCGGACGGGGAACTGGCGGCTGCGCTGCGATATATGAATCAGCGGTATGCCATTCCGGACAAAGTGATAGGCGTGTTGACGGATATTTCAACCGAAGAGTTTGCCCACCTTGAGATGATCGCAACAATGATCTACAAGCTGACCAAGGATGCCACCATAGATCAACTGGAAGCCGCCGGACTGGGTCCGAACTATGCGACACGGGATCATGCGCTGTTCTACCAGAATGCAGCAGGGGTCCCGTGGACAGCAACGTATATCCAGGCCAAAGGAGATCCGCTTGCCGATCTCTACGAAGACATTGCCGCCGAAGAGAAGGCCCGGGCTACATACCAGTGGCTGATCGACATGACCGATGATGTGGACTTACAGGACAGCCTGAAGTTCCTGCGGGAGCGGGAGATTGTGCATGCGCTCCGGTTCAAGGAGTCAGTGCAGATCTTAATTGAGGAGAGGGATAAGAAGCGAGTATTCTGAGCGCTTGGAACAGGAAGACTGAACTAAAGATATTGCAGGTAAGAGCCGAGCTTGAAGCACGGCTCTTATTTCATGAGGAGCGATCACATGAGAATGAGCGTTGGCCAAACCATTGAAAGCGTATACATGGACAAAACAGGCAAGATTATGCAGCGGAGGATCGAGGATGCCTCCAGCCCAGATGAACTGCCGGAGCGCTTATCGATGTGAACTTTTTTGTCTCTTTTCATACATTTTTTCAGAAACAATCAGAAATAACCATTAATAACCAGAAATTCAAAGGAAATGGTAGAACAATTACATTATGTGAGTATACAAGGCCTCATACATATTGATATGGGAATTTATGTATTTATTTGAACATTGAGTAAAATGAATATTAGATTTACGATAAATGTGTTAAAAAATTCCAAATAAAAGGACGGAGGAAGGATGAAGGAGGAAGGTGATCAAACCGTAACGCTCACTCTCTCATACACCGTGATATATACCCGCATGTAAGTATGGTTTCTTAAACCAATGGAAAGGAATGTGAGGTTTTGTGAAAAAAGTTGCATTAGTAAGCCCATTAAGAACAGCTGTGGGTTCTTTTAACAACGGACTTTCAACATTAAGCGCTACAGAATTGGGAGCAAACGTGATGACTGCCTGCCTTCAGCAAAGCCAATTAGAGCCTGGATTGATTGATCAAATTTATTTGGGAAATGTCCTACAAGCGGGTATTGGCCAAAATCCTGCCAGACAGGCGGCACTAAAAGCTGGCATCCCCATTGATGTGCCTGCATCAACAATAAACACAGTTTGCGGTTCAGGGCTTCATGCCGTCGCTTTAGCTTACAACTCTATTTTGGCAGAACAAGGCAGCGTCCTCTTGGCTGGAGGTATGGAGAGCATGTCGAACGCCCCTTATGTGCTAAGGAATGCACGAAATGGCTACAAGCTTGGCAATAGTGAATTGATAGACACTGTAGTAACCGACGGCCTTACGTGTCCCATCAATAAATATCATATGGGGATTACTGCGGAAAACATTGCCGGGAAATATAACATTTCAAGACTTGAGCAGGATGAATTTGCCTATGGAAGCCAGATCAAGGCTATAGAAGCAAAAAACAAGCAGGTTTTTGCAGAGCAAATTGTTCCCGTTATGACCAAAACCAAAAAAGCGAGTGTTTGGTTCTCAGAGGACGAACATGTAAGAGGAGATGTGAGCAAAGAAAAACTTTCCAATTTAAAACCTGCATTTAAGGAAAACGGATCGGTTACTGCCGGAAATGCCTCGGGGATCAATGATGGAGCGGCGGCTGTACTTGTTATGTCGGAAGACAAATGCAAGGAACATGCGGTACAACCGTTAGCCTATATCAAGGGTTATTCCCTTGTTGGCGTTGACCCTGCATACATGGGAATGGGTCCGGTGAGAGCCATTTCGTCACTTCTTAAGGACCAGGGAATCCCTCTTGATGCCATCGATTTGTTTGAGATTAATGAAGCCTTCGCTGCACAAGCATTAGCGGTATTGAAAGAGCTTGGGATCAACCCGGAGAAGGTGAATGTCAACGGCGGCGCAATTGCGATCGGACATCCTGTCGGTGCAAGCGGAGCTAGGATATTGGTTACGTTGGTGCATGAAATGGTACGAAGCTCTTCGCGTTACGGCATAGCCAGTTTATGCATCGGAACAGGGATGGGAATCGCGATGCTGGTTGAGAATGCACTCATCTAACACATATCTAACAGAAAGGGAGATTAAGATCAATTATGAATCCAAAAGAGGTTCTTTCACTGCAATCCATGCCTGCGGCCAGCTCCAGTTACGGGCGTCCCCCCTACCGCTTTATCGACCGGGAATTTTTTATAATTACTTATGAATCCGATCCCGCTGCGATCAGACAGGCGGTCCCGGAACCTCTACAGCCGGATGGAAGCAATACCGTTTCTTATGAATGGATCAAGATGCCTGATTCATCCGGTTTAGGAAATTATGAGGAGAGCGGTATTGTTATCCCGTGTACCTTTCATGGGGAATCCTGCAATTTTGTTGCCCAAATGTATTTGGATAACGCGCCTGCTATTCTTGGAGGACGTGAAATTTGGGGGTTTCCCAAAAAGTGGGCGAATCCCCGCCTCAGTGTTGAAGGCACGGAGACGCTGACCGGTACTTTGCATTATAACCATGTTCAGGTGGCCATGGGTACCATGCCTTTCAAACATAACATTCTCGATGAAGAGGATACGGCTAGAGCCATCGCAAAAACCCAAGTGAATTTAAAATTAATTCCCGATGTTGACGGTACCCCTAAAATTGCACAGCTAGTTGCGTATAATCTCGAAAATATTAACGTAAAAGGCGCTTGGTCAGGGCCGGCCCGATTAAGCCTGATCCCCCATGTCAATGCTCCTGTGGCAGATTTTCCAGTTAAAGCGTATATCGGCGGCAAACACTTTATTGCCGATTTAACGCTGCCATATGCAAGAGTCATTCATGACTATCTCCAGTAAAAAATTCTTATATTCTCAAAAAAAATATACAAGGAGTCAGAAACCATGAATAACAAATTAATCTCCGCAGAAGACGCCGTTAAGAAGGTCAAAGACGGAGACACGGTGATGGTCGGCGGTTTTCTGGCCGGAGGCCACCCGGAACAGTTGGTACGAGCGCTTGTCGAGACCCACTCCGCCGATAATCTCTCCATTATTTCCAATGATACGGGTACCACGGAATTATCTATATATAAGCTTGTAAAAAGCGGCAGAGTCAAGCGGATTTATGCATCCTATATCGGTTCCAATCCGGAAACAGGAAGACTCCTTATGACCAAAGAAGCGGAGGTGAGCCTCTTCCCGCAAGGCACGTTAGCAGAAAAAATACGTGCAGGAGGAGCGGGCCTGGGCGGTGTTTTAACACCTGTAGGTGTAGGTACCATTGTAGAGGAAGGCAAAAGGAAAATAGATATTGACGGAAGGGAATATCTGCTCGAACTGCCACTCAAAGCAGACGTGGCGCTAATCAGAGCCCATAAGGCAGATGAAGCGGGGAATCTTGTGATCAACGGCTCTTCACGCAACTTCAATTTCGTTATGGCTATGGCGGCAGATTATGTAATAGCCGAGACAGATGCATATGTAAAGCTCGGGGAGATCGATCCCAATCATGTTAACGTACCTGGAATATTTATTGATGCCATTGTAAAGGTAGGGGATACCCATGAATAACCGAGAATTCATTGTGAGAAGAATCGCCCAGGAATTCAAAGACGGCGATGTGGTCAACCTGGGGGTTGGCATGCCTACCATGGCGGTAGACTATATTCCCGATAATGTTCATATTATGCTGCAGGCTGAGAACGGAATCCTCGGTGTGGGACCCAAAGCCACAAAGGTACAAGAAAGTATCGATTGTATCGATTCTGGCGGAAGTTACGTTACAACCATGACAGGAGCTTGCTATTTTGACAGTGCGGTTTCATTCTCCATCATCCGTGGAGGGCATGTGGACATCACCGTTTTGGGTGCCCTGGAGGTTGATGAGAACGGCAATCTTGCAAGCTGGATGATTCCAGGGAAAAAAGTGCCGGGCATGGGGGGAGCTATGGACTTGGTGGTCGGGGCCAAGCGTGTCATTATAGCCATGGAGCATGTGAATAAAGATGGGGAACCGAAAATACTAAAAAATTGCAAGCTGCCCCTGACTGCTGTAAATGTTGTAAAAACCATTGTAACCGAAATGGCTGTCATCGATGTGATTCCAGGCAAAGGGCTGATGCTGAGTGAAATTGCGCCGGGTCTATCGGTGGAAGACGTTCAAAAGGCAACCGGCGCCGAGCTACTGGTCTCGCCTACCTTAAAGGCTATTGCCGTCTAAGCCAAACGATAACCTCCGGTACATGGCTGATTCCAAACACTGCCCCAGGAAATCGTACCGGGATGAAGGCCAATTTGCTAGTCTCCTAGGAGGCTGGCTTTTTTTATGTTATTTCCACAATAGTGGATTCATGGAAAGTATGTTCGGCAACTACGCAAACTGCGCTCGGGATAACAACAAAAGATCGATAGTAGTCAGACGCTTGGTTGGTTAACTTACGCTGTGTTAATATAATTGAATAATAAACCAGAGGAGGAAAATCATTGGGTTTTAAAAGATTTTATATCTTATTGACATCAACTCTTCTACTTTTTGTACTGGCAGGTTGCAGCGGTAGTTCAGGGGCCAGTAATTCCAAGGCCGCCAAGATGGAGCCGGATACGTTCTCGGAGCAGGATATGGCCATCTACAAAGTAGATAACAGCAAAGAAAGGGTCAGCTACGGCATGCACCGCAAGGATGCGGAGAAGGTGCTAGGGACCGGAAGTGTAGGGATTACCAATTCGTATACATATGAGTCTGGAGTAAGCGTGCTCTACAGGGATGATAAGGCCGTAGCCATAACGCTGAAAAGAGAATCCCAGGGGACATATAGAACTGCCCGGGGGGCTGAAACCGGCATGACGAAAGCGAAGATTAAAGAGTTATATGGAGAGAAATATGCGTTTGAGAGTAGTGAGAAATATATGGAGTATTACTACGATACAGAAGCGAAGCAACTTGTGGAAGGATCTGCAATAAAGTTGAATTCGCTCTCGGGGGAAGCGCTTAGAGCCAAACAACTGGTATCAACAGCCTATGATGCGGAAGGGAATGCTATCTTGATTATCCTGCTGGATGGGCAAGCCGCCAACACTTTCAAATAATATCTAATTGTTCATTTAGGAACTACTTCACACACACCGTCATTTTCTGCCGGTGTGTTTATTTTTGCAAATTCTCTTCGATAAGAGAGCGGTTTTTTTGGATTCACAGCCCCTGTTTGATCAAATTCCATATCCGTTCGAATCTGTCTTGGTAGTCTGGGTAATTCCAGGATTCTTTGAAGGATGGGAGGCTAAATACCGCAAATGCAGATAGAATCGCCTCCGCCCTTTCTAGGTGGGGATCATGATAGTCCATGAAGCCGTCAATAATCTGGTAGGAATCCCATAGAACGTCGCGTAATACCAGTGGATTGCTATCAACGTATTGCGTATTCAGGGCGAACATCTTGGGATTCTCGTTATAGGCGCGTTTTTTGGCATTCGCAAAGGCCCAGAGCCAATCATGGAGCCATTCCTTAGGATTAGCCGAATGAGTCATATCGATTTGGATTTGTTCTGAAATCATCCGGTTGAACCAGTTCTTAGAGACGGCTGCCCAGAGCTCTTGCTTATTTTTATAATGTTTATAGAGCGCTGCGTGGGTGATACTTAATTCATCCGCAATTTGGGAGAGCGTCACTTCGGATTTTTCCGTGCGCTCCATTAATGCCTCGGCTGTTTCAATAATGAGCTCTTGTGTGATTTTAGCCATCCTGCTGCCAACCCTTTCTTCATCAATAAAATCCTCAATCATCGTTTATATACCTGTCTGTATTTTAGCATATACAACAGTCAGTAACAATTGTTGACTTTTGTAACCTGCGGATTTATGCTTGTTGTGCAAGTTACAAAATACGATAAATGTTACTTTTTATTCAGGGCAAAGGAGGCCATCCATTATGAAAGCAGCACAGATCACCAAATATTCAAAAAAGTTCATAGTAGAAGTCAACGATATTCCAGTTCCAGAAATAAGTGATCACGAAGTTTTGGTCAAGGTGAAGGCAGCAGCAGTTAATCATTTGGAATTGCTTATCGCTACCGGAAGCGTGAAGCTGATCCAGGATTATGAATTTCCACTGGTACTTGGTAACGAGCTGACGGGTGTTATTGAGAAGGTCGGTAAGAACGTCCATGAATATAAAGTGGGTGATGCCATTTATTCACGCCTGCCACTTCACAAAATTGGTGCTTTTGCTGAGTACGCGGCGATTCGTGCAGATGCTATCGGGCACTTACCCGCTAATCTGGATTTTGTGACCGGTGCTGCTGCGCCATTAACAGGCTTGACTGCCTATCAAGGATTACATGAAGAACTAGCTGCTAAAGCTGGCGAAAGCGTGTTTATCCCCGGGGGTTCGGGTTCATTTGGCCAAATGGCCATTCCTATCGCCAAAAGCATGGGGCTTAAGGTCATCGTCAGCGGAAACCCGCAAGCTCGTGAACGGACAATGGCGGCTGGAGCAGACCAATATATTGATTACACGACGGAGAACTACTGGGAACAACTTCGTGATGTGGATTATGTGATGGATACCTTGGGACCAAGCGAATTTGATCATGAACTTGCAATTATTAAAGCAGGCGGTCGCCTTCTTTCTCTGCGTACGGGTCCTAACAAACGTTTTGCCGAAGATATAGGCTTGTCAGGCTGGAAGCAAAAGCTCTTCGCCATTGCCGGGGCTAAGTATGATTACAAAGCGAAGAAAAAGAACATTCAATATCATTTTATTTTTGTACGGAGTGATGGCGAACAGTTAAAAATAATTACGAAGATTATTGAAGATAACGGGATTGTCCCAGCGGTGGACCCCACAGAATTCCACATTGAAGATATTAACGAAGCACTAAATTTTGTGGCTACAGGTCATCCCAAAGGAAAAGTCATTATCCGATTCTAAGGAGAGTAGACGATAACAATGAATTTAATAAATAGAACGATACTGGTGACAGGCGGGACATCCGGGATTGGCTTTGCTTTTGCTAAACGTTTTCTTGAAATGGGAAATACCGTGATCATTACGGGGCGTTCACAAGAGCGCATCGACCAGGCAGTAAAAAACAATCCCGGACTCATTGGGCTGGCGGCAGACGTTAGTGATCCCATAAGCGTTGATCAGCTTGCCCAAGAACTCGCTATTCACTATCCGAAACTGGATATTGTTTTTAATAATGCTGGTATAATGCACGAATTTGACTTGTTTGATGAAAATATCACCTATGAGCATCTTGCCGCAGAAATTAACACGAACTTGAACGGTACCATCTATGTCACTAAGGCTTTGTTGCCACTGTTAGCCAAACAACAGGAGGCCATGATTGTTAATGTGAGCTCACTGCTTGCAAATATTACAGTTGCTAACGCACCGGCTTATTCTGCAACGAAGGCTGGCGTCCACATGTTCAGTGATGCATTACGTGAGCAAATCCGTGCCAAAGGAAAAAAGATTCATGTGATGGAACTTTGTCCACCTGTTATTTCTGAAACCAATCTCACAGACACGTATGACGAAGGGTTCCTGAATAAAATGATCTCTTTGCCATTGGCGAAGCTTGTTAATGCTGGTATTACTGGGATGGAAAAAAACAAACTACGCGTGAACGCAGGTTTTACTAAAGTAATGCGTTTTTCCATGAAGTTCGCCCCGGATTTCATCACACATACTTGGGGTCAAATGATTCTGAAAGCAAAATAATGCGAGAATATCTGGAAAGATAATTCTTTACTGAACGTTCTAGAAATGATATGCTAGACCAAGTTAGAGTGACCGTTTTATTTTAACTAAAGTAGAACGATCATTCTTCAATTATCTAAAAATACTTATTAAAAGGGAGAGAATCAGGATGAAGTACACAGTGATCACAGGGGCAAGCTCAGGAATTGGATATAAAACAGCTTTGGCGTTTGCTGCACGCGGTAAAAACTTAATTTTGGTAGCCAGACGATTAGATAAATTAGAAGAGCTTAAATCAGCAATCCAGGTTATGGATCCGAATGTAGATGTTATTGTTCATACAAGTGACCTGTCGGATACAGAGCAGGCCTACACACTGTATAACACTTTGAAGGAATACCAAATTGAAACCTGGATTAATAATGCCGGGCTTGGTGAAGGTTCTTTTGTAGCAGAACAGAATTTAGACAAAGTTGAAACCATGCTTCGTGTTAACATTGAATCCTTGACGATCCTGTCCACACTATTTGTGCGGGATTATGCTGATGTAGAAGGAACTCAGTTGATTAACGTATCATCGGCACTCGGATATGCGATTGCTGTGGGGAGTGTGGCTTATTCTGCATCTAAATATTATGTCAGTGCCTTCACCGAAGGGCTTGCCAAAGAACTGGAGCTTAAAGGTGCGAAATTAAAAGCAAAAGTGTTAGCACCCGCAATAACTGAAACAGAATTTGTGAAGAAATCAATCGATGCTGAAGAATTTGATTACAAAGCAAACATGCCTAAGTACCACACTGCCGAACAAATGGCGGGTTTCATGGTAGAGCTATATGATAGCAACGATGTGGTAGGTATTGTGGACCAGAACTATGACTTCAATCTGAGAAGTCAAATCTATCCGATCATCTCTGAGTTTTAATTCGCATCCATCTATTTGCTTAAATTCATTGGAAGAGGAGAAAGTATCCTGGCAGAAATGGCTTCAATCAGCCGCTGAATATCGTCATCTATGAGATAATAACATTACTAGTGTTCTATATGCCTATAGAGAATGTGGGGTGGAAGAGTAATGGTATTTGAACGGTGGCGAGGATTTGTTCAGGCCTGGCGGGATTACCCGCTTCCGGAAGGGAGCCGGATCGGTGAATGGTATACGATAGAATCCCTATTAGGGGAAGGGAGCTACGGGCTTACTTACCGGTGCTTCGACTCCAGGGATGGAGCTCTTCTAGCTGTCAAGCAGTCCAGACCGAGCAAGAAAGCGGTGGGACGGAGTATGCTGGCCAAGGAGCGGGATATCTTACAGGCCATGAATCATCCCCATATTCCTAAGTGCCGCGGTTACTTTGAGCAGAGGGGTACAAACTGGCTGGTGACCGATTATATAGAGGGTAAAACGCTGGAGGATCTGATCTTCGATGAGCACATGGTCTACGGGGAGCGGGAGTGCCTGGCCACAACCCTGAGACTGATGGAATTGGTAGCCCATGTCCATTCGCGAGGATATGTTCACCTTGATCTACGGATTCCTAATGTGATTCTCCAGAATAATGAAGAAGTATACTTGATTGATTTCGGGTTGGCAAGGCGGATCGGAGAGGCGGATACGGTGCTGGAGAGGCGGAGCCCGAAGGTGGAGGAGATACCGAAACGGAAGCCGCCGGTTATTGCCTCGGATTTGTATGATATCGGGCAATTCATGCTGTTCATGCTGTATTCCGGTTACAGACCCGAACCGGGAGGGAGAGAGCGGAGCTGGCGGGAAGAACTGGACTTGTCGCCAGGAATGCTGCGTATCGTATCCCGGCTTCTCGGAGAACAGGAAGCCTACCCGGATACAGCTGTTTTTGTCCGTGAAGCCGAAGCTTTGCATGAGAGTCTGCAGTCATATTGATTTCCGCACAAAAAGGCGCCTTCATCCAAAAGATGAAAGGCGCCTTGTGATTTTGGAACAGTGCCCAAACGGGCAAAGATTAGCTTGAGCTGCCGTAGCGATTCTTATAATATTTATGTCCATTTCCTCCATGGTGCGCGTCCGAAGATGAGTGGCGTTTGTATCCGTGATTACTGCTAGAATGTCTGCCGTACACAGGCCTCTCTTTATGACCGCTTGAAGATCTGCTTCGCCTTCCATGTTGGGAGTGTTCCATGGAGTGCAGGACTTTGCCGAGAATTTTTTTTAGCATCATGTTTCCTCCTCTAGGGTTATATAGGCCGCTTAGTGCGGTCTTATTACTTAATTACCCCTGTAGTACGGTATTCATACCTGCAGGTTTCGTGATTAGTCAGTGGTTATGTTAACGTTTCAGCCTGCTTCATGGAATCTTTCTTATTGCTTAGTAAGCTTGTGCTGTTAATAAGCACGAGTCCAAGGCCAGCCAGGGTGGCACAGGCGATGAATATCGCGCGGTTCCCCATCCACTCCCCAATACTCCCAGCCATGAATCCGCCAAGCATAAGTCCGATGGTTGTAGCATTGGAATACATTGTTGTCGCGGTTCCAGGGGATTCTGGAATTAGCTCCTGACAATAATTGAGGCCAACGCCCAGTACAATAGACACGTAGGCAGCATTCAGAATCTGGCAAGCTGCCAGTTGCCAGGTTGTATCCGCTCCAGACGATACAACAAAATAAAGAACGCCAAACACACCAGCGGCTTTCATAATGAACGTATTGCCGTACCTTTTAGCCAATAGACCGAATCCAAGCATAAACGGGATTTGTAGCAGAGCGCCCAGCCCAACCAGCCAACCGACGGTTTGGTCTGTAGCGCGAAGATTAACCGTAGTAAGCAAAGGTAAGGCAATTCCTGACATAGCATTACTGGTCTCGAAAATCATGAAGGCAGAGATGGAGACCCACAGCAGCCAGCGTCCCGTTTGTTTGGTAGTCTTTGTCCGCGCCAAAGTTAGGTCCGTGTCAGTCACGGAAGGACGGTCATATCTAACCAGATATACAAATACAATCAATGCTATTACAGCATATAGACCCGCAACAAATAGGAATAACGCGCTATAATCCCGATTTCTGATCAACAAGGGGGCAAGCAGGGGGCCTACTACCCACGAAAGGGAAAATAAGGTTCTTTGCAGAGATATCGCAATGGCTGCGTCCTTGTTCACCGCAGTGGCTGCATCCCTCACATAGGCAAATATTTGCGGGAATACAGAAGTCGCCAGAGCAATGAATGTAATGGATACGATCAGTAAAGTGTAATAATTCTCAAAAACAGCAAAAAGAGAATAGCCGATGATTGCAGCTGCTGATGCGGCGAGTAGTATGGTTTTTCGATTAAGCCGTCTATCAGATAACCTGCCGATCCAGCTGGACACCCCCACCTCGAACATAGAGGAGACGGTCAAAAATATCCCCAGCATCCAAGAGCTCATTCCAATTTGCTGCATTCCGAACAATGGCATGAATGTCATGGTCAAGGAGAAACCGACACCCATAAGAAAGGTGCAAGCCAAGGCAGGCAGATATGCCGGGATACCTCTAGATTCCGCTAAATCGGCTAGTAGTTGATTCAATATGCGTTGCATCTGGATTCGCTTCCTATCTGCTCAGAAAGATGGATTAACTCTCTCCAGATATTTTGCAGCTTAATGCTTCTAGTATAATCATCATCGAGTTCGTCAATCAGAAGGCTTGCACCACGTTCCAGTTCCTCTGCAACTTGGCGATATTCGTCCAGCCCGGAGGGCAGTAGAATTCTGTGTGCCAGGTCATGAACCAAGCCTAATCTTGTCTTCCTGTCCAAGTTCATCTGGCATTCGGATAGCAGATTCACCAAAGTGGAGGGTCCTGTATCCCGGAGAATATGAAAACCGTTCTCTTCAGGAAGGGCTAGCCGATGCAAATAATTGCAGCGGAATTCCGTTATGAAAAAATTGTAATCCGCCAGCTTCGCGATGCCTTTCCAATAGTTCAAGGTCCCGTCCTGCTGCTTACGGGTGTATTCATGGGCATGAATAATCCGCTGGGTATGATAGACTGCGGGGACTTTTAACAGGGAGCCCAATATATAAGTGTGATAATCGAATCCGATACAGCGGGAGCCGATAAAATTGGGAATCCACTTAAAAATCTCCATCATCGCGATATTTCCGCATTCAGGATAATTGGGGACAATCTCAGGGATATCGGGAAGCTGCTCACAGGTGATCAATAACGGCCGAGTGCGGAAGTTCAGCTCGCCATCACTGTATTTGGCGTCAATGTAAGCAGGTATCCGGGCTTCGGGTATGCTTAATAGGGTCAGAAATTCATTTAGTGTCTGTGTATTATGCTGCTGAAGCAGCTCCAGAGTCACATTCCAATCTCCGATGTAATCGCTGCCTGCGATCCAGATTTCTTCTTGCAGTAATTCATCAGTAAGGCTCTCGCAGGTATCCATCATAGGAAGTACCTCGGCAACTTTTTTACCGATAAACTGCATTTCCCCCGAAACGGGATACAAGGTCTCATCACCCAGAGGGGTAAAACAATCCGAATCTCTGCGATGAATCACCTTCCGCCCGTACCTGACAGCAACGAGATAGAGCATATTAAAAACCTTACCATAATCGACTTCCTCCGGATGAGGATAGAGCAATCGGGTTAATTCAGCGAGATCCCATTGTCCATGCCCAGCGAGGTCTCGAATCCACTCTAATTGGTCATTGAGATCATGGTGAATGATCGGAATGGAAGTGGTCTTCTGAAGTGCTATAATGTCTTTCTTGTTTTTTATCACTACATGGGAAGGTCCATTATCTAGGATGATTAACTCTTCCGGATCGATTCCCCGTTGCTGCATGGATGTCATTTCAATAAGGATAGATTGGACAGCAGGCAGTACAAGGCGATTGGTCGGGATGGCAAACATTAAATGGATCATCTCCTATTATATAGATAGAATAGAGGCAGGGAAATTATAGCATATCTGATAAAATTACGGAATCGATAGTTTGCCCCCGTTCATAATCCTAGTAAGCTGGTAATAAAAAATTCCCTTCCCCAGCAGAATGACCACCGGGAAAAGGAATTTATTTAAGGGTTTACCGTTGGTTGACTCCCCATTGAGGGAGGTCTAAGCGTTATATCCAAAACCCAGAATAGTAAAGCATTTATCCTGATCTTCAGGCGCCATTTGGATTTCGATTACATGCTCCTGGCTATGCTCATTCTGATAGAGAATCACCGGATTGCAGTGTGTCCAGTTGTTCTCATGCGGATCAGCGGTGACTGCCAGCTTGCCATCTACGAAAATCTCCGCTTTACCGAACTCGGAGCTGCCCGAATCCTTGTATACCAGGATAAGGTTTCTACTGGTTATACTCAGCTTGAAGCTGTCCGGCCCGGACGCTGCCGTATGCATCCAGTTATAGGGGAATTCGGGAGTCCCAACCGGGCTCAGATCCATTTCGACCATCTGCAGTTCTGTATCCGTACCCGTAAATCCACCCGCTTCGATGACAGCGCCTGTGTGGCTCTTGCGGTCCAGCAAACGGGTCCCGGCAAAATCATTCCCGAGAACCGGCTGTTGATCCAACGTGATATCCTCATCGTCCATATCCGATTTATAGGTTTCAGAGAACAAGTAGGCGAGACAATCCGCCATGACCCGGTGACCATCATTAGTAGGATGGTAGATGTCATAGAAAAATTGCCGTTTCGATATGATGTTGCCCTCAACCTTGCTCAGGCGGAACTGCCCGGTCACCGCGTCCTTTACGCTCACCATGGGAAGATTATAGTGCAGGCCTACAGGTGAAAGCCGTTCCTGCAGGTTCCAGTCATTCACAAACACGCTGAACAGCAGAATTACGGCAGGCTGGTTACGCGCAGAAAGAATTTTCAGGCAGAGGCTTTCGTAGCAATTGCCCTTCGTTTCATCCCCCTCGTCATTGACTGCAAATTCAACCACCACGATGTCCGGCATTACGGCGCCGTCTCTAAGAATGTCCCTGTCATAGCGGATCACTCCAAGTTCCGAGGGTGTACCCCCTACACCGGCTTTTACATAGTGAATGTTCTCTCCCCCGTCCCGGCCGAACAGTTCCTTGAATCTTACATAAGATTGATAGGCATAACATTCGGTATGTATCGGCTTCGCCCCCGCACCCTGAGTAATGGACCCTCCGATGAAAGCGATCGTAACATCCTCACCCCGTAATGCTTTATCTATGGCGGATTTCAATCTTTTATTATTTCCTGAATGCATGAAGGACTTCGCGATCATGTCCCGGTATTCCTTGGAACCGTATGCAACCGGCGGCTCGGCTATAAGCTCAGGCGCAGTATATCCGTCGTTCAGATAGAACATAATGCTTGCCGTTGCCAGCTCGCCTTCGTGGCTGAACTCAAAGGCGAATTTGCCGGGGATGTCATCCTCCTCTGCCCACTCGATATCCTCCAGCCTGAGCACCATTTCTGTTCCGTCATTCGGGCATGGAACAAGCAGGCGGGTGCCTGTCTCATACTTGCTCGTTCTGCCCCAGTTCTGCAGAAGAAAAGAAACTGCTGCCTCCCCGCTGTTCGCCTTGACGGAGACACCGATACTGTGGACTAATTTGCGAAATCCTGCCCAACTGCCCAGTAGAGCCAGCATCTCTTCATCCGTAACGCCGCCAATATATTTGGCCTTGTCAATCAAATAGCTGCCGTCCAGATAGATTTCCTGCGAAGGCCGGCCTTCGGCCCTGGCAGTCGCCTCAATAGCTGTTTCAAATAGTATGAAAAAGCCGCTTCTATTCTCCACCGGGTCTTTAGGAGCCGTAGGGCCTTCGTTATTGTCGGCAGCAATGATCCTGTTATTGTCTTTCACTTCGACCAGCCTCGCTTTTTATAAGTATGAATGCGTTCACATTAACTTATATTATAGACATGGACGTAGGATCAGCTCAACGAGCATTAGAAATTTGTATTTAGTTATTACAAAAAGTCTCTAGTTTACCCAAGGTACTCCCATCGGTCATCGTATCCTGTATTTCAACATGAGGGCTGCTACTGCCTGGCGTTGTGGCCGAAGCGCTTCCTGATATGATAAACAATGAGCAGGAGTGACGGGAAGACCAAAGCGTAGGTGATGTCCCAATCCAACCAGCTAGGGGTGACTTCCTTAATGTAGAAAATAATATCTTTGGCCAGCAGATTTGACATGCCGTAAATCAGAAATCCTACAGGAAAGATCAGGGGCTTGTAGGTTTTCAGTTTCAGCAGTTGCGCTGTCCCCAGGACAAAGGCGTAGAAGTAAAGCGCTGTTTTGAAGTATGTGCTTATAATCCATGTGGTGGCCATCAGCGCTTCAATCCGCTGCAGAAAATTGCCAATGTTGACTCTTTGGGCAAGAACATAAGCTGCATAGAATACATGCTCGGAAAAATAAACCCCAAGTATCGTCAGAGAGAGAAACAAAATCAGGTTAAGACTAATAGATGCGATGAATAAGGTTATAAAAATGTCCCGGCTGGTTTTACTATGTTTTTGGGCAAACGGATAGATCATGAAGAACACACACAGTTCCCCGAACGGGTAAAAGATGCCGAACAAAATGGTATGCAACATGTCAGGAAGAGGTGTATGCAAAACAGGATGAATCCGCTCCATTTCGACATCGGGAAACAGCAGGACGATTAGGCAGATTAAAAAAACCGCAAAAAATGGAAGGAAAATCTGCGCGGACCGGCCCAGATTTTCCAAACCCAGCCTGATGCCGTACACCAGCAGAACAATTGCCATGAAGCGGATCACTCCGCCGGGTGTACCCTCGTAAATTTGTGTACACATGAAGTCTTCAATTTCCCTGACATAAGTGGATGCTGCCATCAGGAAAAAGAATAAATAACTCACCGCTACTGCTCCGCCCGCCCATCTCCCCAAAATTTGCGTGGATAGCTCGATAATGGTTTTATTTGGATTGATATTTGCGGCGGATATCATTATTTTAACGGTTGCCAGTCCCAGCGGAATACTGATCAGTCCGGCAATCCATGCATCCTCGTGGGCTCCTGTGGTCATGATTGAAGGATAGACAAGCGCCATATCCCCAATAAGCGTAAAAAGCCCTAGAATGATCAATTGAGCCGTACTGATCCGGTCCTTTTCAAGACTCATGAGATTCCTCCGTATCGGCTGCAAACGGTCCTTCAGCCACTTTTTTTCCTTTCCTTAGCATGCAAATATCTTCCACAATTATGCATCCCAGACATAAATAATGATAGACAGGGATAATTATCAATTTCCGAATCATACTATGTACACTTATTCGTGGAAAGTGGAGGATGCGAATTGAAAGATATGAACTCTGGCACATTGTCACCTTGTCTTAAGGATAATCAGATGCAGTTGGTTCAGCTTCTCGGGAAAAGCACCGATCTGTTGATTAAAGAACTGCAGCCGGATCCTTATACGCAAATCGCCGTG
This sequence comes from Paenibacillus sp. P32E, assembly GCF_001909085.1. Classification (NCBI taxonomy): domain Bacteria; kingdom Bacillati; phylum Bacillota; class Bacilli; order Caryophanales; family Paenibacillaceae; genus Paenibacillus; species Paenibacillus sp. P32E. Next base: position 86,007 of record NZ_LVYY01000004.1, read on the forward strand.
ATATATATAGACGGTCTTGTGGATACCCAGGTGCTGCATAATTCCATACTCTTTTCGCTTCAGGAAGGCTGTACCCCGGATCGGCTGAAAGATCTGGATGCGGGGCAGAAACTTGATCTTCTGCACAAACGCATACTGATGGCAGGAGATATGTCCGTCACCCATGACTTGAAACCATTCGTTCATCAGTTGTTGTCAGGCAATGTGATGGTGATGGTGGATGGAATTTCAAGTGCTCTGCGGATCGGGCTGCCCGGGTGGGAGGACCGCAATGTAAGCGAACCAAGCTCACAGACGGTTGTACGGGGTCCGATGGAAGGATTCACGGAGAATTTACGGACGAACACGGCGCTGATCCGGAGGAAAATCAAAGACAGTCAGCTATGGCTGGAGACTGTTGAGATTGGCAGGGTGACCCAGACCAGTGTGTCCATTATGTATCTCACTCACATTGCAAGCCCTGATCTGGTACAGGAGGTAAAACGCCGGTTGGGCAAAATTGATATAGACGGCATTCTGGAGAGCGGATATATCGAGGAATTGATTCAGGATACAGTGGCCACACCTTTCCCGACCATTTATAACAGTGACCGCCCGGATACGATCGCGGCAGGAATCCTTGAGGGCAAAGTGGCGATTCTTGTTGACGGTACGCCGTTTGTTCTGCTGGTGCCCACTTTTTTTGTTGCCTTTTTTCAATCTGCAGAAGATTACTATCAGCGGGCGGATATTGGTTCCTTGCTGCGTTTCATCCGATTCTTATCCTTTTTCATTACCATGCTTGCGCCATCGCTTTATGTGGCAGTTACTACTTATCATCAGGAGATGATCCCTACTACTCTTGTCATCAGCCTTGCCGCACAAAGGGAGAGCGTTCCCTTTCCGGCGTTCGTGGAGGCATTGCTGATGGAATTGATTTATGAGATTTTACGGGAAGCGGGGGTGAGAATTCCGAAGAACATAGGTCAGGCGATCTCGATTGTCGGTACGCTGGTAATCGGCCAGGCGGCAGTTTCGGCGGGCTTTATCTCCTCGGCGATGGTCATTATTGTATCCATTACAGCTATTTCCAGCTTTGTCATCCCTGAAACGGGAATGGCCATTGCGGCGAGAATCATGCGTTTTGCATTTATCGTTCTGGCTGGCTTTATCGGATTGTATGGCATTTTGTGCGGTGTCTTTATCGTCGTGATGCATTTGGCAAGCCTGCGTTCCTTCGGGATGCCGTATATGAGTCCAATTGCTCCATACCAATCCAATAATCTCAAGGATTCGCTCTTCCGCTTCCCCTGGCCGCTCTTGAAGACCAGACCGGCAAACAGTAAAATTCAAAACCTTAACCGTCAAGACACAACCAAGTGAGGACTGTTTATGGACCCTAAAAAAGGTAGAACTTTTTCTTTGCTGCTGTTTGCTCTTCTCGGACCCCTGCTGCTCAGCGGCTGCTGGGAAAGAAAGGAGTTGAATGAAATGGCTTTTATACTGGCGATGGGGCTGGACAAGGCTGAATCCGGCTACAAGGTCACCATGCAGGAGGTTATTCCTTCTGCGATTTCCTCACAGACGGTTGGAGGATCAGGAGGCGGCGGGGTGCCAGTGGTTGTATCCAGCTTCACAGTACCGACCATTTATGAAGCAGACCGAAAGCACAGTCTTATCAGTTCGAGATCAGGCTACAAAGGGCATATCCGCGTACTGGTGATCGGAGAGGAACTCGCCCGGGCAGGTATTGCCGAAACACTTGATGTGCTGAACAGAAGCCGGGAACCGCGAAATGATTACTATGTTATGGTCGCGAAAGGTACTACCGCAGAAGAGGTCCTGAAGGTTCTTACCCCGCTGGACAAAATACCGGCGAATAAATTGTTTAGTGCCATGGACAAAGCCTATAAGGAATCCGCGAAGACCGTCGCTGTCCCGCTGTACCAATTTATTGAAGACATGATCTATGAGGGAGTAAATCCGGTATTGGCCGGCGTCGAGGTGTCTGGCAGTGCTAATGAGGGTAGCAAGAAAAGCAATCTCGATGAGAGTACCCCAAAAACCATATTGCGTTACCACAGTGTAGCTGTATTCAAGAGGGACAAGATGATCGGGTGGTTAAGCGATAATGAGGCGATTGGCTATAATTACATCACTAACAAAGTTGTCAAATCCTCGGGGCCAATACCAGGAGACGATGGCCGGCCGATTGTTATTGAGGCGCTGCACACATCCACGAAACGTAAAGTAAAAGTAATCGGCGGCGAGCCGCATATCTACATTCATGTAAAAGCGGAGTGCAACATTGAAGAGGTGGAGAGCCGAGATAATCTGGAGTCGGAGAAGGTAATCACAAAGCTGGTGAAGAAAACGGAAGAGCGGATTATCTCGCGGATGAAATCTGCTGTTGAGCAGATCAATGAGGATTACAATGCGGATATCATGGGCTTTGGCCAGCTGATCTACCGTGCTAAACCGAAGGTCTGGGCCAGACTGCGGCAGCAAAAGGGAGACGATTACCTGAAGTCGCTGCCTATTCATTACAGTGCCAGCGTTTCGATTACCCGGATCGGCGTTACGGACAAGTCTTTTATTGGTGATATCAAGGAGTGAGCGTAATGATGTTGCTGTTCTTTCTGGTGATTGCGGCAGGCTGTGTTGTCATCGATCTCCCTTTGCTGAAGCAGAAAGGCAGACCCCGTGACCGTCTGGTCTGGGTGCTGTTCTGGATCCTTGGCATTGCTGCGGTCTACTGTTCGTTATACAAAATCAAAGTCCCCAGCCCGCTGTATCTGGTAATGTTCATTTATAAACCGGTTAACAGCTTTTTTGAGATGTGGTTTCATTGACAAAAAAGAAGGAGCATGTGATAATTGCCTGACGGTTGTCAGGGAGGTGAGTCATTATGACTGCTAATGCTATTTTGCAAGCCGCTATAGCACAATTTGCCGAAAAAGGCTTTGAGGGTGCATCACTGGCTGGGATTGCCCAGGCTGTTGGCATTAAAAAACAGTCCATTGCAACCTATTTTCCTAAAAAAGAAGATTTGTTTCTAGCAGCTTTTCAGGAAATGGCCCGGCACTATATTGAGTTTTTGGACCAGTTGTTCAAGGGCATTCCGGGTACACCTGTGGAGGCGAGGCTGCGCGGGATTGTGTACCGGACCTACTATTATAGGGTGGAGCATCCCACACTGACCTCTTTTTACAAAAGAAGTGTTCAATTTCCGGCGCCTTTCTTTCAGGAGATGCTGGAGCAGCAGATATCAATGATGGAGAAGCAGTCCTCCGCCTTTTACCGGGCTATTTTTGAGGAAGGCATGAATACCGGACAGATTCGGCGGCAGCACACGGAAAGTCTGCTATCGGCTTATTATTGTTTGCAGGATGGGATTTCCATGCAGATGTTTTTTTACAATCACGAAGAATTCGAGCGGCGCTTGAAGGATATCTGGGAGATTTTCTGGGCGGGCATTAAGCAAACGTGAAGAAGGAGTGGATTGAGAATATGCGGGTAGACCGGGTTGTCACCGAAGAAGGGCTGCAGGAAGCTTTTAGGATTAGGCGGGAAGTGTTTGTGGAGGAGCAGGGTGTGCCGCTGGCCGATGAATTTGATCAACATGAGCAGGCTGCTCAGCATATATTGATCTATCAGGAAGAGACAGCTGTGGGAACAGCCAGACTCCGGAATGTAGACGGTTGGGCCAAGCTGGAACGGATCTGTCTCCTTGCCCCATACCGCAAAAGCGGTCTGGGTTCTGTTCTTATCGCAACACTGGAGAAAATGGCGGCGGAACAGGGGCTTCGGCAAGCCAAGCTGCATGGCCAGAAGCAGGCCGAAGGCTTTTATCAGAAGCTGGGGTATGAGACGGGTTCACCCGTTTTCATGGAAGATGGAATCCCTCATGTGCTTATGGTTAAGAACTTATAATAGAAAGAATTGTACATGAATGCGGTATTGCTGCTGTTTGATACCTTACAGGAACTCAGAATCTGACCGATGCCAGCCAAACTATGGATGAGAAGAACCTGATTATCCAGGGAACGAATACCGGGAAGCAGGAAGAATGGTCGCTAATCGGCGGGCCATTGACCTCGCAGAAGGGTGTTATTGAACTTACGCTGAACTGGTCGGAGCTGTAGAATAGGACAAGTAGAGTGACGAAAGGGCGCGCCGGTACTCCATTGGCGCGCCGTTTTTGAGTTGGCTGTTTATACTCGTATAACCTATACAGAAGCTATGCCCGCTGCATCATTAGATGAAAAATGGAAGCAGGAACAATGCGGTGATGGCACCAAAAGGTACGCGTCTCGGATAAAAGCGGCGGCGTGGATAGAAGCCCGGGTAGTATCCAAATTGTCTGTAAGTAGACGCATTGGCAGGCATTCCGTTCATTTGTCCCATCATTTCGTTCGAAGGAATGGCCAGTGTAACATAGTCCTGATCAATATGAGCAATAAACCCGTCAAAATTCTGTCCGTCAGTAGTAGTGATACCGACGTATTTATTCATGCAGTTCCAAGCGAGTTGCTGATAGTTTGTATCCATGGATAGCCTCCTCAAATCATATCTCGACAACAGTCTATGGACTGTAACCTATTGTGATCACGGCATATGCCCATAACTCAAAAATATTGGGAGCTATATATTCCATACAAACTATTTTAAAATGGATATGAAGCGCTATTTAGCCGGACAAGAGCCGGATATCGAGAGGAGCATGTACAAGATGAAATACCGCAGATTGGGTGGAACCGGACTTAAGGTGAGTGAGATCAGCTTGGGAAGCTGGCTGACCTATGGGGGTTATGTAGAGCGGGACAATGCTGTTAAAGCTATTGAGACCGCTTACGGTTTGGGCGTTAATTTTTTTGATACGGCAAATGTGTATGAGAAAGGCGCGGCCGAAAAGGTGCTGGGTGAAACGCTGCGCGGTTTTCCCCGTGAATCCTACGTGCTGGCTACCAAAGTGTTCGGTGTCATGGGAGACGGGCCCAATGACCGCGGCTTGTCCCGCAAGCACATTACAGAGCAGTGCCATGCCAGTCTGAAACGGCTGGGAGAAGATTACGTGGATCTGCTGTACTGCCACCGTTATGATCCGGAGACACCTATTGAGGAAACGCTGCGCGCGCTGGATGATCTGGTCCGTCAGGGCAAGGTACTCTATGTGGGTGTAAGTGAATGGACGGCCGCACAAATGGCGGAAGCACTGGCCGTTGCCGACCGTTATCTGCTGGACCACATCGTGGTCAATCAGCCGGTCTACAATATGTTCGAACGTTATATCGAAAAAGAGATAATTCCGCTGGGGCTGCGTAAGGGCATCGGACAGGTCGTGTTCTCCCCGCTGGCCCAAGGCCTGTTGACCGGAAAATACAGCTCGGTCTCCGACATTCCGGAGGACAGCCGCGCGGCGAAGCTGGACTGGATGCGTAAGGGGATTACCGAGGAGAAGATTGCCAAGGTCCGCGAACTGGGTGCAATCGCCGCTGAGCTGAATATTTCTGTCGGCAATCTGGCCCTGGCCTGGATTCTGCGGCAGCCGAATGTCGCGAGCGCCCTGGTAGGCGCCAGCCGACCAGAGCAGGTGGAAGAGAATGTGCAGGCTTCCGGCATCGAACTATCCGATGATGTTCTGACAGCGATTGAAGCCATAATCAGCTAAGGAAAAGGAGGGTGACCGGTGAAGGTACTATTTATCGGCGGTACAGGACTAATCAGCGAGGCGGTCTCCAAGCTGGCAGTAGAGCGGGGCATAGAGCTGTATCTGTTCAACCGCGGCCAGCGGGACGAATTCGTACCGGAGGGGGCTAAAGTGATTCAAGGCGATATCCGCCATCCGCAGGAAGCCGCTGAGGTACTGGACAGCTATGAGTTCGACGTGGTGGTGGACTGGATCGCTTTTACTCCTGAGCATGTACAGAATGATATACAACTGTTCACAGGCAAGACGAAGCAGTATATCTTTATCAGCTCCGCTTCAGCTTATCAGAAGCCGCAGCAGAATTATCTGATCACCGAGGAGACCCCGCTTGCGAATCCTTATTGGCAGTATTCACGCGACAAAATCGCTTGTGAGCAGCTACTGCTGAAAGCCTATACAAATAGCGGTTTTCCAGCTACTATCGTCCGTCCCTCCCATACTTACGGGGTAACGGCGATACCGGCAGCCCTAACTAGCTGGGCGCATCCCTGGTCGCTGGTCGACCGAATCCGCAAAGGTCTGCCGGTCGTGATTCATGGAGATGGAACATCGCTGTGGACCCTGACCCATAACACAGATTTCGCCAAGGGCTTTGTCGGCCTGCTGGGGCAACCGGGAACGATCGGAGAAGCGGTTCATATTACTTCCGATGAGTCGCTGAACTGGAACCAGATCTATGCGGCTATCGGGAAGGCGGCTGGACATGAACCACAGGTTGTGCATATTTCCACCGATTTTATCACGGCCTTTACCCCGCCGGGAACAGCAGATGGACTGATCGGTGACCAGGCGGTGAGCAGTGTATTCGACAACAGCAAAATTAAGCGATTGGTGCCGGAATTTGCCGCAACCGTTCCTTTTGCCGAAGGCATCAAGCGGTCTGTGGAATGGTTCGAACAGCATCCGGAGCTGTGCACCATCGACACTGAATGGGGTACTATGGTGGATAACCTGATTGCGAAGCATGGTGTTGAAGCGAAGCCGCTCTCCTTTTACGTATGATGGCATGAAACGGGGATTCCTGAATATACTCTCACTACCGAATTTCCTCTAAAGGAGTCCTGGCCTATGCCTACACATCCGTATGTTTCCCGTTTTTTTGTCAATGCCGATGCCCGCCGCGATAAGCTTGTTTACGATTTGCCGGAATCCTGGTGGAGCCGGCCCTATGAATATGAATGGTGCACGAATTTCGTTTCCCCGCATGATGTGGTGCTGGATGCCGCCTGCGGGATCTCCCATCCGCTCAAGTTCTATCTTGCCAGTTACAGTGCGGAGGTTCATGCCTGTGACATGGATGCAAGAATTCTGTCCAGAGATGCCATCATGGAAGAAATTTCAGGCGATATCGGGGAGGAAGCGGCACTGCTGGCGGGAGCAGCGCGGACGAACCGCCTCCACCTGGCCCAGGCCAATCTGACTTCACTGCCTTATGAGAACGAGTTCTTTGATACGATCTTCTGCATCTCGGTTCTGGAGCACCTCTCTTTGGAGGATTCTGTACGAGCCGTTAGGGAATTTCACCGCACGTTGAATGAAGAGGGTCTGCTGGTATTAACTTTTGACTATCCGACCGTAAATCTTTTGCGGATAAATGAAGTGCTGCTGCAGGCCGGATTTGAGTACTGGGGGGAGACGGATTTCAAGCTTCCGGCGGATGCCGTGCGTACGGAGCAGTGGGGCGGGCTGAGCTGTTTTCGGGCCGTGCTTAAAAAGGCGAGACTCTAGGATCTACCCTTTATTTGGATATCCCTCTTTTAATATAGTAGAATAACGGGAGGTTAACCAATAGAGAGGGGTCAAAAGATTTTGTGCAGATTTACAGTCATCATATTAACATTAATAGTACTTTTGCTGATTCCTGCACCGGCTGTTTTCAGTCAAGCTGCTTCCGCAGATGATAAGGTTAATCTTGTTTTTGCAGGAGACATCCTGCTGGATGGTTTTGTCGGCGACCAGATCGCCAAGTACGGAGTGAACTTTCCTTTTGCCAAGGTAGCGCCTGTTCTGAAGAAAGCCGATATTGCCTTTGCCAACCTGGAGACACCGGTATCGGTGAGAGGGAAGGTAGCCGAGAAGACCTTTGCATTCCGTTCCAAGCCAACAGCTCTTGCGGGACTGAATTATGCGGGGATTGACGGTGTGACCGTTGCGAACAATCATATTCTGGATTTCGGACAGGACGCTATGCTGGATACACTCGTTCATCTCGACAAATACAAGATCGGGCATACCGGCGCAGGCAAGAACATTAATGAGGCTTTTAGACCCTTCACCCAGACGGTAAAAGGAAAAAAGATCGCCATGCTCGGTGTAAGCCGCGTGCTCTCCAGCCCTTCGTGGTATGCAGGCAAGAACCGTCCGGGCGCAGCTTCGGCCTATACGCCTGAACCGCTGATGAGCGCCATCCAGAAATCGGCCAAAGAGAATGACTACACTATTGTATACATCCACTGGAACAATGAGTTCAAGGATTACCCTGAGAATTACGCCCGCAAGCTCGCGAAGCAGATGATCGACAGCGGTGCGGATATCATTATTGGTGCTCATAGCCACTGCCTGATGGGGATTGAATACTACAAGCACAAGCCGATCTATTATTCGCTGGGTAATTTTGTGTTCAACCGTTCAACACGCGGCGGTGACAAGACACTTCACTCTATGCTGGTTAACTTTGAGATCAGTGACAGCGGTGTAAACGGCAGAATCACTCCGGTCAAGATCATCGGCGGACAGCCCAATTTTATGGGGGAAGCCTATAACAAAGATACGATCAATCGGATGAACCAGCTCTCGTTCAATGCCCGTGTAGCGGCGAATGGAGCGGTTAGCGAAAAGCTCTGAGCCGAAGAGTTGAACCGAAGAGCTGAACCGAAGAGCTGAACCGAAGAGCTGAACCAAACACTACTGAACAGAACAGAATATCCGCCCCAAAGCCCGAGCGATTAGCTGGATCATCGCTTGGGCTTTTTTTGCTGCTTAAGAGATCAGAGGTACAAGTACCTCTGAATTCCGCGCAGGCAGGCAATATGGGGAAGTGTGAGGTAGAAATACCTTTGAATTCGGCGCAGACAGGCAATATGGGGAAATGTGAGGTATAAGTACCTTTGAATTCGGCACAGACAGGCAATATGGGGAAATGTGGGGTACAAGTACCTTTGAATTCGGCACAGACAGGCAATATGGGGAAATGTGAGGTAGAAATACCTCTGAATTCGGCGAAGCAGGCATTATGGGGAAAGGAATGGTTGGGCAATCATTCAAGTTGCATCAGGCACCAATCTAAAAGTCTTGGTTTGTGTTAAAGTCAGCCTTACTCGATAGATTCCCCCGGTACATTCCCGGTGCTGTCCCGTAAGCCTTCTTGAAGGCACGGATAAAATAATTGGGCTCCAGCCCCAGGCGGCCGGCGATTTCTTTGATGGGCATGTCCGGATGCTCCTCCATCCACCTCACGGCTTGATTCAGACGCAGGCCCTGTAAATATGCATGTGGAGTAATGCCGTAGGCCTCACGGAAAATCCGCATGAAGTGCTGTACCGAGTATCCCACAACATGGGCTATGTTGGACATTTGCAGCGTTTCGGTGAAGTGTTCCTGCATATACCCGGCGGCGCGGCGCAATGCTTCCTGTGCAGGGCTGCTAGCCGGAAGAGAATCAGGACCAGAGGAGAGCTCAGCCATCTCCGACAGCAACAGGACAAATTCATAGAGCCTACCGGAGATATATGCGGCCCGCGCGGTTTCGGATTGATCCGCAAGCTCCCATAGCTGTTTCAGAGGGTTCATCAGGGCCTCCGCGTCTGTCAGACGGATCACTGTGCTGAAAGGCAAGCCGCAGCCGGTTACCAGTTCTTCCGCAATCCTGCCCTTGAACCCGATATACCCAATCAGCCAGGGTTCACCAGGGAGCGCATAGTATTCATGAGGCTGCCCCGTCGGCAGGATCAGCGCCTGACCGGCGCCGATAGTCAGGCTTTTCCCATCCTTGAAGCGTACCTGGCCTTTGCCTCTGAATGCGATGAAACACTGCGGCACAAGATAACCGGACGGGCGGTAGATAGGATGCTGCACATGGCAACCAATATTGTACAGGGCCAGCGGCAGCCGTGGGTTCAGATCATCCGCGCACAGGCGGAAAGGCAGAAGCATGCGTATCCCTCACCTTCAATTTGTGCTGTTTCATATTAGCATTGTGCTAACTATATTCTAATAATCTACTCTACAATGTGAATATAGTCTAGTAAGGAGGCGGTCGTTAGTGAGTGTGGCAGCAGGGAGATGCAGAAGCCGGTTTGATGAGGAGTGGAGTTTTTACAAAGGGGATATCCGCATTCCGTATGCAGTCAAGGCCGGAATGACAGGCGGGATTACCGACTGTGGTTCCTTGCAGGAGGGAGAATGGCTGGATATTGCTTTTAACGATAAAGGGATGGGCCATCAGCAGCTGGAGTGGGTGCGAGTATCGCTGCCGCATGACTGGTGTGTAGAGCAGCAGTATGTCCAGGATGCATCGCTTGGCTCGAGGGATGGCAGCCATGGCTATTTGCCGGGTGGAATCGGGTTTTACCGCAAAAGCTTCGAGCTGCCGGCAGAAGGTGCAGCGCGTAAATGGACGGTATCCTTCGACGGAGTTTCGGGCGTGAGCACCGTATGGGTCAATGGACATTTCATTGGCGAGCATCGGGGAGGATACACCGGATATTCCTATGATCTGTCCGATGTGCTTCGTTATGGCGGGGAAGGCAAGAATGTCATATTAGTCAAGGTAGACGCGCTGGAGAATGAGGGATGGTGGTATGAGGGCTGCGGCATCTACCGCCATGTGTGGCTCGAAGAGACGGACCGCCTCCATGTAGCGGAGTATGGAACCTATATCACGACACCGGATGTGGGGGAGCAGCAGGCCAGGGTGCATGTCAGCACCCGTATCTGCAATGAATATACAGAAGGCCGGGCGGTCTCGCTGCACACAGAAATATATGATGCTGCCGGCAGACAGGTAGCTGCTTCTGCGGCGCAAGCCGTTGTGGACGGGTACGGGGAGACGGAGCTTGAGCAGATTTGCACAGTGGAGCAGCCTTCGCTGTGGTCGCCGGAGTACCCGTACCTCTATAAAGCCATATCCATCCTAGAACATGAGGGAACTGTAGTGGACCGGTATGAGACATCTTTTGGCATCCGCATCATCCGGTTTGATCCGGAGCAGGGTTTTTTCCTGAATGGAGAACCGCTGCTGATCAAAGGCACCTGCAATCATCAGGATTTTGCGGGAGTGGGAGTGGCGCTGCCTGACAGTATCATTGAATATAAGCTGAAGCTGCTTAAAGAGATGGGCTCTAACAGCTACCGCAGTGCGCATCATCCGCCTACCCCTGAACTGCTGGATCTCTGTGACCGGATGGGACTACTGGTGATGGATGAGAACCGCAAGCTCGACAGCAGCCCGAATGGCATAGCCCAGCTGAAGCGGATGCTATACCGGGACCGTAATCATCCATCTGTCATGATCTGGAATCTGGAGAATGAGGAGGTTCTGGAAGGCACCGTAACCGGCAGACGTATTCTGAAGACGCTCGCGGATACCGTCCGCCGGATTGATCCAACACGCCCGACCTCAGCGGCTATGAATCATGGCTGGTATGAGAATGGATACAATGAGGTTGTTGATATTACAGGCTATAATTACGGACACCGGGATCATCTGGATATCCGGGACCATGAGCTGCATCCGGAGCATCCTATGATCGGCAGTGAATGCGCGAGCTATACGGTTACCAGGGGCATCTACGCGGATGATCCGGTGCGCGGCTATTGCTCCGAATACGGCACGAATATTCCTTCGTGGGGCTGCACCCCGCAGCAGGCGTGGAGCGATGCTCTGAACAACCGTTTTCTTACCGGGGTATTTATGTGGACCGGGTTCGACTACCGCGGAGAGCCCACCCCTTACCTGTGGCCATGTGTGAATTCCCATTTCGGGCTGATGGACACCTGCGGTTTCCCTAAGGACAGCTATTACTACATGCAGGCCGTCTGGAAGGACGAGCCTATGGTTCATCTGCTGCCGCATTGGAATTGGCCGGGTTCTGAGGGACAGCCGGTAGAAGTGAGGGTGTTCTCCAATACCGCTACAGTTGAACTGATTCTGAATGGCAGAAGTCTGGGTGAACAGCAGGTTGACCGGGCAGGGTATTTGTCATGGGAAGTCATCTATGAACCCGGAGAGTTAAAAGCGCTTGGAACACGCGATGGCCGGATCGTCGCTGAGAAAGCGGTGGTTACGGCAGGCCAGCCGCATCAGATCTGCCTGTACCCTGACCGGACTGAGGTTGGAGCAGACGGCTCGGATACGATTCCGGTCCGCGTGGCTGTAGTGGATGACAGGGGGCATATTGTTCCAACCGCAGACCCTGAAATCCGCTTCGAAGTGGAAGGTGCCGGAATTCTTCTTGGGGTAGGCAACGGCAATCCCAGCAGCCATGAGCCGGATAAGGCACCCGTCCGCCGGGCATTCAATGGCTGGTGCCTGGCCTTGATCCAGTCTACCGCCGAAGCAGGTCCGATTACCGTGCGGGCAGTATCAACAGAACTTGCACCGGCAGAAGTAGTATTACATGCATTAACGGCTCTAAAATAGAAAGAAACCAGCGACGGAAGGAATTCCGGCGCTTTTGCTGTGTTTCTCGACTGAAACGGATGCCGCCTCCTTCAGAGGACGGCGAAGCCATTTCTTCTGATGCCTATTTATTTCTGGGGATGGGGACGTTAATATAGACATATTGAAATCCATACAAAAGGATGTTCTGCAACTGATGCCCAAGCTGAAGAAATATATGCCCTTCACCTATAAAATGATGGTTCCCTATCTGCTGCTGGTTCTTTTGACCGATGTAACGATCGGCTATATCTCTTATTCCATGCTTACTGATTCACGGACGGAGATGGCCGAGTCGAACATCCGGACGGGAATGGAGCAGTCAAGGAACAATATCCGCTACCAAATGGATGAAATTCAGCGAATGTCGGACAACCTGTTTGGCAGCCAGCCGTTTCAGCGCGCTCTTGAGCTCAAAGGTACGCCGTTTGATATCTATCTCGCCATGATCGACCAGATTGTTCCGCAGATCACCGCTCCGCTGCAGCTGTTCGGGAACAAGATCCGCTTCATGCTCTATACGCCGAACAGTGATCTGAACATTGTATCCGGTGACAATCTGAACGAGCCGATCTTAGACAGTGATTATTATATTCTGCCGCTTAAGGATATCGCTGATAGCGAGTGGTACAAGTCCCTCAAAGATTCGAAACGGGACAATCTCTGGCTGCAGATTGATACGGACCAGAAGCTGGGCAATATTTCGCATGTCCGCAGACTGGTCAACTTCAGCGATTATAAAACAGTGATCGGCTATGTTCGGATCACCGTATCCCTTGAGGATCTGTTCGGGGGCTTTGACACCTTCCCGCTGGAGGAGGGAATTACCCTCCGGCTTGTGGAAGAGACCACCGGCGATATTCTGTTCCAGCGCGGAACGGCGAATTATGATGAACCGGGCAGCAATTTCCTGAGTCTGCATGAAAAGATCCCCGGCAGCAGCTTCGTTATCGAATCTCTGGTGCCCTATACGTATTTGACAAAGGATGCCGGCAGGCTGCGCCGTGTGATTTTTGCAGTATGTGCACTCAGCTTCCTGGTGATGACATTGATTGGCTATGTGGTGGCACGGCTGTCCGGACGCAAGATGAGCCGGATCGTGGGACTGGTGCGGTCCTTCCAGGAAGGGAACTTCCAGAAGCGTATCCGCTTCTCGGGCAATGATGAATTTGTACAGATTGCGGATTCCTTCAATGTGATGGCAACCAATATCCAGGAGCTGATCAACAGCGTGTATGTGCAGGGCATCCAAAAGAAGCAAGCGGAACTGGAAGCGCTGCAGGCGCAGATCAATCCGCATTTTTTGTATAATACACTTTCAACGATAAGCAGCCTGGCAAATCTCGGGGAGATTGACAAAGTCACAGGGATGGTACAGGGACTCTCGCGCTTTTACCGGTTAACGTTGAATCAGGGTAATGTCTATATTGAACTGGAGAAGGAACTGGAGCAGGTCGCTACGTACCTTGAAATCCAGCGGGTCAAATATGCGGATGCGTTCACGGTATATGTGGATGTAGACGAGGAAATTCTGCACATGCAGGTTATCAAGCTGGTACTGCAGCCTTTTGTTGAGAATATCTTCAAGCATGCTTGGTTTGGGGAGACGATAGCGATTCGTCTGACCGGGCGGCGGATAGGCAGTAATCTTGAACTGAAAATCATCGACAATGGAATTGGCATGCGCCCTGCGGACATCAAACGAATGATGCAAGGACCGAGCCAGGCCGGGGGCTATGGAGTGAAGAACGTGAATGAGCGGATCAAGCTTAGATACGGGGACAACTACGGAGTGACCATTGCGAGCTATTATGGCGCAGGCACAACGGTTCAACTGCTGCTTCCCGCCGGGATGAAGGACAACGAGGAACAGGATGTAGAATTTGCCCCATAATTTGCAGCTTGTACTGACACAGGAGGAACATTAAGATATGAGCATTAACGTATTGCTGGTGGACGACGAAGCCATTGATCTGGAGTGGATGCGCCGAAGAGTGCTGACCAGCGGATTGAATATTACCGTAGTGGGCACCGCGAGCAGCGGCTTTAATGCGCTGAAAATTATGGAGGAAGTACAGGTCGATATTATTTTATCTGACATCCGGATGCCGATTATGACTGGTACTGAATTTGCGCGCAAGGCCAAGGCGCTGAGTCCTAAGACCAAAATTGTGTTCATCAGCGGACATGAGGATTTCAGTTATGCCAAGGAGGCGATTGAGATCAATGCCTCGGGATATCTGCTGAAGCCTGTTCAAGATAAGGACCTGTACGAAATGCTGCGGACACTTTGCACCAACATGGAGCAGGAAAGAGAGCAGGACCGCTCCTTCACCGAAGCCTTGTCCCTGGTGAACAAGGAGCTGCTTCTGCGCTGGTTCGATGAGGCCTCGCCTGAGCCAGCAGAGCCGCATCTGCGGAGTCTCCTCAATCCCTTGCTGCAGAAAGGCGCAGCGGCGGCGGTTGTGGAGATCGATGATCTGGAGTGGAAAATGCGTGATTGGTCCGAGGAAGACACCCGGAGCATTACGCGGCAAATTGCCGAGGTGATTAAAGCCTTTGCCGAGGATGCTAAGCTGGGCATCTGGATTGCTGTCCATCATACCCGGTTTGTCATTCTGTCTTCACTCCCCCAGGACAGCTTTCTGAGTCTGCTGGAGGAATTGATCCGCAAAGTAGCAGATTCATCCCCCTGCACGGTAACTGTAGGTGTAGGACAGTATGCCGCAGAAGAGGCAGGATTGCACGGGTCCTATCAGCAAGCGCAGGCGGCGCTGAGTGCGAAGTGGCTGCTGGGCAAGAACCGCCTGATTCGAGACACCATACAATCTTCACCAAGGGGAACACCCGGCGGGCAAATTGAACAAACGGTAGATCAGCTGCTGGAGGCCATCATCCAGTATGATCTCGTAGCGATAGATGATCATCTGATGGTTTTGTTCACGAAGGACCTTCCCGGCGCCGGAAGGAAGGAGGTCTATGAGCTGATCATCCGCATTACCTCTAAGCTTCATGCCGACCTTCAGCAGCAGAACGAGAATCTGTACGAGCTGCTGCAATGGGAATCCCATCAGCCGGATATCCTGTTCCAGTTCGAGACCATCCATGATATCCTCTCCTGGATGCGGCGCAGATTCTTCGAGCTATCGGAGCTGCTGTACGTGAAGCGGCAGCGGCAGAAGCGCAAGCTGATTGATGAGATTATGCGCTATGTGGAGGAGAATCTGGAGAAGAAGATTACATTAAAAGAGGTGGCGGCCCATTTCGACTTCACTCCTAATTATTTGGGCTATCTGTTCAAGGAGGAATATGGGCTTCCCTTCAGTGAATACGTGAATGAACGCAAGACGAACCGGGTATCCGAGCTGCTTAGCGATCCGACTCTCAAGATATATGAGATCGCCGAACGCATGGGCTACAAGAACATTATCTATTTCAACCGGCAGTTTAAGCAGATCACGGGCATGACGCCGGGTGAGTACCGCAAAAAGCATAAAATATAACCGCAAAAACGTTGCCCCGGCCGTTTTCAGACCCCGGGCAACGTTTTTTCATTTTTAGAAAAGCAACGGTTTCAACCGATCGTTGAAAAAGTATTACTTTTAGTTGATGGGCTGAATCCACACCAGGTAAGCGGTTCTCTATAATAAAGCTATAGAGAAAAGTGACATGGAAAGGGGATTCGAGATGAAACAGAAACAACACGGATTCTGGGATGATGTCAAGAAGTACAAAGCTTTGCTACTTATGCTGACTCCTGCGGTATTGTTCTTCCTGTTATTCGCTTACGTGCCCATGGCGGGTATTGTACTGGCGTTTAAGCAATTTAACTACACGGGTGGTGTCTTCGGCAGCCCGTGGAACGGACTGGATAACTTTAAATTCTTCTTTGGCTCTGGTGACGCCTGGCGTGTAACCCGAAACACGGCGCTGTACAATATTGCATTTATCGTTGTGAACAACGTGCTTCAAATTTTTGCGGGCATCCTGCTGTTTGAGGTCGCCGGCAAATGGTTCCGGAAAATTACCCAAACGATGCTATTCCTGCCTTACTTCATTTCTTGGGTTGTGGTTGGAGCCATCGCATACAACCTGTTCAACTTCGATGTGGGTACCGTGAACGTATTGCTGAAGGGTCTCGGTATGCAGCCGGTGGACATTTACAATACTGCCTCTTATTGGCCGGTTATTCTCGTGGTTGTGTCTGCCTGGAAGACACTGGGGTATGGAACGATCATGTATCTGGCGGCGATCACAGGCATTGATACAGAAATGTACGAAGCAGCCGAAATTGATGGTGCGAATATTTTCCAGCGGATTATGAAGATTACGGTTCCGAACCTGATGCCTACAGTGATCATTCTGGTTCTGCTGGCTATCGGCAACATCTTCCGGGGTGACTTCGGGATGTTCTACAACATGGTCGGTAACAACGGGCTGCTGTTCTCGTCCACGGACGTTATTGATACCTTCGTCTTCCGGTCGCTCACAACCTCGAATGAGATTGGAATGTCCGCTGCGGCAGGCTTCTATCAATCCCTGCTCGGTTTTGTAACGATCATGCTGGCCAACTATGCTGTACGCAAATACGATAAAGACCGTGCCCTATTCTAAGAAAAGGAGGTAATGCCATGAGTACTACTGCAAAGATTCAAACCACAAAGGTGCGCAAGCGTGTTAATACGGACCGTCTGCTATTGTCGATTATCGGATATGTGTCACTTACCTTGCTTGCAATATTCTGTATCTTTCCCTTCATTCTGGTGGTGTCCTCCTCTCTTAGCGAGGAGAGTACGATTATCGAGAAAGGCTTCCAGCTAATCCCGACTGATTTTTCCACAGATGCCTACAGCCTGCTGTTTAAGTATCCGGCTGATATGCTCAGAGCTTACGGCGTAACGATCTCTGTAACCTTAATCGGCACCTTGTTCGGACTGTTCCTGACTTCAATGACAGCTTACGTGCTGTCGCGGAGAGATTTTAAATGGCGTGGACGCTTCTCATTTTTCTTCTTCTTCACCACATTGTTCAGCGGGGGTCTGGTGCCCTGGTATCTGATGATCGTCAACTACCTGCATCTGAAAGACACGCTGCTCGTACTGATTCTGCCCATGATGATGAATGTATTCTACATTATCGTAATGAAGTCGTTCATGAGCAGCATCCCGGATGCCATTACGGAATCTGCCAAAATTGACGGAGCGGGTGACTTCCGGATTTTCATGCAGCTGATAGTGCCTTTGTCCAAGCCTGCGCTGGCGACCATCGGCCTGTTCATCGCACTGGCCTACTGGAATGACTGGTATAATGCATTGCTCTTTATTTCCAAGTCCGAGCTTATGCCGCTGCAATATTATCTCTACAAAATGCTGGGTAACATGGATGGCATGCGTAAGGCCATGATGGCTTCGGGTGCGGTAGTAAATTCCGATCTGCCTACAGAAAGCTTGAAGATGGCCATGACGATTGTAGCTACAGGACCTATCCTGCTTGCTTATCCATTCATTCAAAAGTATTTTGTGCAAGGGCTCACTGTTGGTGCTGTCAAAGGATAATTCCGGGGCAACCCGGTTATCAATACAATATAAACCCAATACTAATTCATTAGGGGGCACTATCTGCCATGACAAACAAGAAAAAGAAACTTACAGTTACGCTGGCAACGATGATGACACTGGGTACAATCCTCAGTGCATGCGGAGGCGGCAACAACAACAATACAGCTGCGGAAGCCACAAACGCCGGAGCAAAAGCTACAGAAGGGGCAGCCACGAATTCCGGCGCTCCTGACACTTCCAAAGAGGTCAAGCTCAAAATGCTTCTGATAGGCGGCCAGCCTGGCGATTACGACAAGGTATTCGGAGAGCTCAACACCAAATTGAAAGAAAAAATCAATGCCACGGTTGAAACAGAATTCCTGGACTGGTCGGACTGGACCCAGAAGTACCCGCTGAAATTCGCAGCGAATGAGGATTTTGACCTCGTGTATACAGCGAACTGGGCCTTCTATAACGATCAGGCACTCAAAGGCGGGTTTCTGGAGCTGACGGATGATATGCTGTCCAAATATATGCCAAAAACCTGGGAAGCGATGCCTAAAGTGAACTGGGAACAAGCGAAAGTGGACGGCAAGCTATACATGGTTCCGAACAATAATGTGGAAGTTACCGACAAAGTTGTCCTGTATCGTGAAGACCTGCGCAAGAAATACAATCTTCCGGCAATCAACAGTCCTGAAACCTATGCCAATTACTTGAAAACGATTGCTAAGAATGAAAAAGGCATGAATGCGTTCGGAGCAAAACCTGCCGATGGCTGGAAGTTCCATGAGTTGGATCAAATTCTGCTGGAGCAGAACAACAACTTCAACCTGGTGGATGCGAACCTGCTGCCACTGGCTTACAAGCTGGATGATGCAACCGGCAAAGTATTCGACATTTATGACACTCCAGAATTCACATCATTGCTGAAATACTATAAAGATCTGGCCGACAATGGTGCATGGTCCAAAAACGTAGTGAGTAACAAAAATGATGTATGGCAGGATGTCAAAGCAGAGAAGGTTTCCTCTTATGCCCACAACCTGGGTACTGTAGCAGCTAACCTTGCTGAAATGCGCCGTGACAAACCGGATGTGGAGCTGGCCATTGCCGACCTTACTCCAGATAAGAAGAAAATTGCTGCCATCGCAACCCAGAACGGGATGTCCATTCATGCGACCTCGAAGAACGCTGAACGTTCCCTGATGCTGATTGATCTGCTGCAGAATGACAAGGAAATCCACGATCTGACGATGTACGGTATTGCCGGAACCAACTATGTTCCTCAGGGCGATGACAAGTTCACTGCCGGCCCTGCGGCTGCGAATTACACAGGCTTCTCGAACTGGGGCTGGAATTCCCCGCTGAACCGTCAAGATGCGGCTTATCCGAAAGAAGCTGACGATATGTTCAACACTTGGCAGTCAAGCGTGTACCACTTCCCGCTGGAAACCTTTGTCTTCGACTCCGCAAAAGTGAAGAACGAAGTGGCGAATATCGGAAACGTAATGCTGCGCTACGCTATTCCATTGGAATATGGTTTGATTGATGATATCGATAAAGGCCGGGCTGACCTGATCAAGCAGTTGAAAGCCGCTGGTATTGACAAGGTTCAGACGGAAATGCAAGCCCAAATCGATGCTTTCCTGGCTGCAAAAAAATAATAGCTGAATAAGAGTGAAGCTTATGTAACGGCTTCCGGGCTGCTCCAAAGCATTTGCTTTGGGGCAGCCCTTATTTATATAGAAAAGGAGCTGCAAAATATGAGTTATACCATTCATGCGGGCATTGCCCCGAAAGACATTTATCCGGCGACCTTACGGCTGGGCGGAACCCATCCGCAGGGAGATCACATCAGCTTCACCAACTACTATATGGAACTGAACGGCAAGCCGTATTTTGCCATCTGCGGCGAATTCCATTATTCCCGTTACCCGGAAGACTGCTGGGAGACGGAGATCCGTAAGATGAAAAGTTCCGGAATCAATATTGTGGCTACCTACATCTTCTGGAATCATCATGAGGAAATCGAAGGGGTCTTCGAGTGGCAGGGCAACCGTAATGTGCGGAAATTCGTGGAGCTGTGCGCACAGAATGGAATATATGTCATCCTGCGCGTGGGTCCCTTCTGCCATGGGGAAGTCCGCAACGGCGGGCTGCCGGACTGGCTGTTCGGGCGTTCCTTCGATGTGCGTTCCAACGATGAAGGTTATCTGCATTATGTCCACAGGCTGTTCCATGAGATTGGAATACAGGTCGCAGGGCAGATGTTCAAAGACGGAGGGCCGGTGGTTGGCATTCAGCTGGAGAACGAATTCAATGCTGCTGCCGCCTTGTGGGAATTGACTGCGAAGCAAGGGGATGAATACCTGAGCGGCGGACTTGGCGGCGAAGCCGGCTCCGAGCATATGCGTCTGCTTAAGCAGTATGCAGAGGAGGCAGGAATGGTTGCGCCTTTCTATACCAGTACAGGCTGGGGCGCTGCGCCATTTTTGGAGGATGAGGTGCTACCGCTGTACGGCGGCTATGCCTATACGCCGTGGAGCATCAGCGAGCAGAATCCTGACCAGAAGCCGACACCGGAGTATGTATTTGTGAATTATCATAATGAAGCTGCTGAGACGGGTGAATTCAATCCTCCCTATCCCAAGACTAAATATCCGTTTGCCTGCTGTGAAATGGGCGGAGGGATGCAGACCTGGTATCTGTCGCGGTTCCAGGTGGAGCCGGAAAGTGTGATGGCAATGAGCCTGATGAAGATTGGGGGCGGGTGCAATTTTGTCGGCTATTATATGTTCCATGGCGGTACGAATCCAATAGGGAAAACGGGCTACCTGAATGAGAGCACCACGCCAAGAATCACGTATGATTTCCAGGCACCGATCGGAGAGTTCGGGCAGATCCGGGATTCGGGCCATCTGCTGCGGCCATTGCATTATTTCCTGCACCGGTTCGGGGAACGGCTTGCGCCAATGGCCACCGTCCTGCCGGATGGTGCGGAGACCATTACTCCTGAAGACGCACATACGCTGCGGTATGCCGTCCGCACAGACGGCAAAGCCGGGTTCCTGTTCGTGAACAACTATCAGGATCATGTAGTGATGGATACGCATGAGGGTGTCCGGTTCGCCATTCTGCTGGCTGACGAATCCATTGAATTCCCAAGAAAAAGCTCGCTAACCGTCCGCAAAAACGCGTCGTTCATCTTTCCCTTCAACTTTGCACTGGACGGACTGAACCTGCGCTTTGCTACAGCCCAGCCGGTGACGCGGGTGGAGTCTGCGGAAGCGTCTACTTACTTTTTCTCGATGCCGGAGGGTGTGGACGGGGAGTTTCTGATTGATGCACATGCGGCCATTACCGGCATATCAGCAGACACCGGAACGGTCGAAAAGGGTGCGGGGAATGAGTACTCGGTTCTTATTCCGCATGACCGCCCGGGAATGATCCGGATTATACAGGACGGAGCCCGGGAGATCCGGATATACGCCATGAATGCCAGAGAAGCCGCCATGCTGTGGGAGATGGAGGATGAAGGGCAGCAGCGGATTATTTTCTCGGAGGTTCCGCCTGTACAGACGCAGGATGGCATTGAATTCTTCAGCAGCGGCCAGAGCAGCTTCTCCTTCCGGGAATATGCCGGCGGTCCGGCGGCGCCTGCCCGGTGGACAACGGCGCACGCCGCCTGCTCGATTGCGCAGCATAGAGGGGAGTGGTTCCACAGCTTCGATCTGGAACTCCCGGCCAAGGAGATCCGGCTGGGTATCCACCGGATTCATGACCACAAAATCGCGCTTCAACTTGCTCCGGACCTCCTGGAGGGTGTGGAAGAGGTGCTGTTAAGCATCGATTACACCGGTAATGTCGGCTATGCCTTTGCGGCCGGCCAACTCTTCCACGATCATTTCTATAACGGCGCGCCATGGGAGATCGGCTTGTCCCGCTTCAGGGATACGCTGAGAAGCGGAGAGATCATCCTCGAGACTACACCGCTACGTAAGGGGGTCACGACTGTGGCGGCAGATGCCGCGATGGCGGTCGAGAAGCAGTTTACCGGGGAAGCGACCGCTGTGTTCCACAGCATTACAGCGATTCCGGTGTACCGGGTGGCACTACGGAAATAGGCGGACGTTAGAGTGGGTCAATTTTCTGCTATGCAGTAGTAGGCCAGCCTGATTCGCCCCATTCTAAGCCCGGCGGCATGAAATAAAGTCATCTGTGTCCGCTTCAACCACTCATCAAGCAAAAAAGAACCACAAAAGCCCCGCCCAAGCAGATTTCTCTGTTGGGCGGGGCTTTTGTCTGTCAGCAGCAGCTTCCAGGTTGAATCCGAATCAGCCTTTCACGGCTCCGGCTACAACGCCTTTGACGATATACTTTTGCAGGAAGATGAACACGATGATGGAAGGCAGTACGGCCATTACCATCGCTGTCATCGCATACTGCCAGTCCGAGGTATATTGTCCAACGAAGGTGTAGGCAGCGAGCGTCAGGGTCTTTGTATCCGGTGAACCATTGACCATCAGGAGCGGGAGCAGGAAGTCATTCCAGATCCACATCACGTCAATGATGACGATGGTTGTCGTTACGGATTTCAGCAGCGGGAAAATGACACTGAAGAACAGCCGGAAGCTGGAGGCTCCGTCGATTGTGGCGCTCTCATCGATTTCCAGCGGAATTCCTTTTACAAAACCATGATAGATGAACACAGCCAGCGGTGCGCCGAATCCCCAGTACAGCAGTCCCAGTCCCCAGGTGCTCTCAGAGAGGTTCAGGTTCTTGGCGGTTTGCAGCACGGTTAGCATGATGGACTGGAAAGGGATCAGCATCGGCATGATACATAGGAAGTAGATGATTCCGCTCAGTCTGGATTTGGTCCGTGCCAGCTTATAAGCGGCAATGGATGAGACGAATACGATGCCTAGCAGACCAAGGCCGGTAATCACGAAGTTATTCAGGAACAATCTCGGATAGTTGATAAACTTCCAGACATACGAGTAGTTGCTGAGCGTCAGATGCTTCGGAAGTGCGATTACGTCGGTCATGACCTCACTGAAGTTTTTTAACGAGTTGATAATGGTCAGGAACAGCGGATACAGGAACAGAAGAGAGAGGATAACCAGAACCACTTCGAGAATGATCCGGCCTGCTCTATTGTTGTTTGTTTTCATTATGCCTCAACCTCTCTTCGTTTGAAGACTGTCAGCTGGATGATCGTAACGACCAGTACAGCCAAGAACAGGATAAGCGCTTTCGCTGTTCCGTATCCGTACAGATTATTCTGGAAGGTATCCCGGTAAATATCGTAAGCGATACTGTAGGTAGTTCCTCCGGGACCGCCGCCGGTCAGCGACAGAATCACATCGAACACCTTGATCGAGTTCGTCAGCGCCATAAATACTGAAATCGTTATGGATGGAGCGAGCAGCGGCAGTGTGATGCTGAAGAATCTTCTCATGGCGCCTGCACCGTCAACTGTGGCTGCTTCCTTAAGATCCTCAGGGACAGACTGTAGACCAGCGATATATATTACCAGGTAGAACCCGATGGACTGCCAGATTGAAACGCCCAGAATCGAGATAAATGCCAGCCCCGGCGTTCCCAGCCAGCTCAGTCCGAAGATCGACCAGCCTGTACTGTCACCCAGCGAGTTGAAGCCCTGCATGAAGATGAATTTCCAGATGAAGCCGACGATAACAAGGCTGAGAATGTAAGGGATGAAGAAGGCCGCTCTCAGCCATGAGGTGGACTTCAGCTTCATATCGAGCAGTACGGCCAGCAGTATCGCCAAGACATTGACGATTACGATATAGAGCACTGCATATTTGATCGTGAACCAGGCCGCATTGGAAAAGTTAGTATCGCCGGAGAAGATCATTTTGAAATTGTCCAGGCCGACGAATTTGGGATGTTTGGATATTCCGTTCCATTTCGTCATGGAATACCGGATGGTCATGACAAATGGAATGTAGAACGCAACAGCGATACAGATTAGAACGGGGAGTGTGAACAGCCCAAAGTCTAATTTCTCGCGCCATCTTCTGCCGAGTGTTTTTAACATGGAAGCACCTCTTCTTGATTTATAGGGTGGGAGTCTTGTACTGGCTTGCCACACATAACCATTCCGGTTAGTCTATATTGTGTATTATAGAGCAGACCCCTATACTCAAAAATGGATTTAAGAGTACAGTTAGGGGTAAAAAGGTGAACTGAACATTTCCCCGCAAAGTCCGTGCAAGAAGGAGGATGGCATCATCAAGAGAACCCTATATAAGCTGTTTGAGCCTTTGCTGGAGCGGATTTCCCGGCGTTTGGCGAACAAGCTGATCCTGCTGTTCACAATCATCATTATTCTGGTTGTGACCTCACTGACGTTCATTTCCTACGGTATGCTGCGCAAAGAATCGGTGAACAGCAGCATTTCCAGCACCCGTAACAACCTGCTTTTGGTGGGGCGTAATCTGGAGAGTTATCTGGACGGGATCAGCCAGCTGTCACTGCCGCAGATCTCCTATGATGAGTTCAACTACGCGATCCTGCATGAATCCGGGGACTATGCGTCCAAGATGTATGTAGAGGATTATTTGAAGAATCTATATTTTTCGCGCAATGATCTGGAAGCGATTTACCTGTACGTCATCAAGGAGCACAAATATTATTATGTGACCAAGGAGAACTATAATATTACCGTCCGGGTGGCACCGCATCCGCCGATCGAGAATCTGTCGTGGTACAAGCGTGCGCTGGCCAGCCCCTTCAACCGCTCGTACCAGTCCTTCGTGATGGATCGGTCGCCTGAGGAGAGTAGTGGCGATTACCCTATCAATACTGAGAAAAGCTTCATGGGTTATCACCGGCTGCTGCGTTCCATTGTGACCCGGGAGCCGCAGGCTGTACTGTCCCTGTATTTCAATTCCAGTGTGACGGATGAGATTATGAAGGATATTCCCTTTAATGAGGGGGAGCATCTGATGTATGTCAGTCCCGACAATCAACCGTTTGTGGTAGATGACCGTGAATTTGTTCTCAAAAGTGAAAAAGCGGGGCTGCTGGAGAAGCTGACTCCGGCCCAAGGCGGACGTTTGACCTGGTCTGACAGCGGGCAGAAGTATCTGGTCATGTATGACATCAGCCAAAAGGAAGGCTGGAAGCTCATTAAGCCGATTCCCTACAAGCAGATCTATGAAGCGGCGACGACGACGCGTAAACTGAGCTATTCGATTGGTCTGCTCTTTTTGATGGTGTCCGTCATTCTCGTCAGCTTCACTTCCAATAAGATCACCAGTCCCCTGAAGAACCTGTCGCTGCAGATGAAACGCTTCAGTACCGGGAGCTTTGATGCCGAAGCAACCGTGGAGGGCAGTGATGAGATCGCTTACCTGTCACGCCATTTCAACAAGATGGTGGAAAAAACTAATGAGCTGATCAATGAGCGTTATAAAATGAAAATTGTCGAGAAAAACGCTGTGCTCAAGGCACTGGAGGCGGAGATTAATCCGCATTTCCTCTATAATGCGCTGCAGGCCATTTCCACCAAGGCACTCAAAAACAATAATGATGATATTGTCGAGATGGTTGATAATCTGGCACTCACCCTGAGGTACTGCATCAGCGGCAGAGATGTGGTGCAGGCGCGGGAGGAGCTGAAGCATATTGAACGTTATCTGGCCCTGCAAAAAGCCCGCTTCGGCAGCCGCATGCAGGTGGAATACGCCTGGGATGACAGTCTCCTGGAGCTGAGAATTCCCAAGCTGTCGATTCAGACCCTGGTGGAGAACTGTATCAAGCATGCATTGGAGAAGGTATCCAGTACGGTTACTATCCGGATTGAAGCTCATATTACACCCGAATATAGCGTGATCTCTGTACTGGATGACGGACCGGGTATAACGGAAGAGCGGCTGCAGCAGGTAATTAGCACCTTACAGATTCAGTGGGATGACCGCGGCGGAGGCTCAGCAGAAGAAGGGGATGTGGAGAGCATCGGCCTTAAGAATCTGAATACCCGCCTGAAGCTTTTATACGGTGACGAAGCGGGGCTTACTATTGCCAGCAATGAGCACGGAACACAAATGGATATGCGGTTACCGCGGGGAGGGCTGGGACAACATGTATAAAGTTCTGATCATAGACGACGAAGAGCCGCTGCGCGAAGCGATCAATATTCTTGGCGATTGGAAGGGCCTGGGCGTTGACCAGGTGCTTGAGGCAACAGACGGAAAAATGGGGCTGGAAATGCTTCGCGGGCATAAGATTGATCTGGCCCTGGTGGATATGAAGATGCCGGAGCTGAACGGAAGCGAGCTGCTTAGAATCGCTGAAAGTGAATTCCCCGATCTGCTGCTGATTGTAATTAGCGGCTACAACGATTTTGAATACACCCGGCAGGCTATCCGTTCCAAGGTTGTGGATTATCTGCTGAAGCCGGTCAACCGTACGGATCTGAACAGTGCGCTGCGGAAGGCTGTCGATGTGCTCGAGGCCAAACGTAAGAAGGAGAGCGAGTTCATTAACCGTAATATCACACTGAATATGTCCCTTCCGAAGCTGAAGGAGAAGATGTATCTGTCGATCATTGAACGCAGCTTCAAGAACCAGTCCAATGAGGCATTTCTGCCGCTGATCGGCGCGGACAAGCCCGGCAATCATTTCGCTGTAGGCGTTCTTCGGATGCTCAATCTGGAGCAGGTGCGTCATCACCGGTTCCATGAGGACCGGGATTTGCTGCATTTTGCCGTCACTAATGTCATGAGCGAGAACAGTGACGGCCATTTTGAGGCCTTTAGCTTTGCCAGTCCCCGAAGCGAGCGGGAATTCATCGTCATTTTCACCCTGAAAGGCAGCTATGGGGAAGATGCGGCGTTTCTCTCGCTTCATCATATGAAGAAGGCGGTATCCACGCTGAAGGAACTGTTCGGGATGATTTGTGCGAGCGGGCTTGGACAGCCTTACAGTGATTGTCTGGACATTGCGCAGTCCTATGAGCTGGCTACGGCTGCACTGGATGGGATCGATCTGCTGAGCCTGAAGAGCAGCGTAGTCTCGAATGTGGGATATACGAAACCAGCCGCCAAGGACAGCCCTTCCCTGACAGGGCGGATGCCGCTGATCCGAAGCAGCCTGGAGAGCGGAAATACGGGCCATGCGAAGAGCATCCTCAGCGATTTTACACGCAAATGGAAAACCTCGGAGAAGTTCAGCCTGGGCGAAGCGGACCGGACCATTCAGGAATTTATTATTTTACTGGGGGATATCGCCCAGGAGCTGAATGCGGTCCCGGAGCGTTTGCTTAGTACAAAGCGCCAAGGGCTGCGGGGGCTTGGGATTGGCAGTGATTTTGCCACCTTTGGAGAGTTCGAGGCCGTGCTTAGCCGAATTCTGGATGTGTATGCCGGAGAAATCAGCAGATCGCTTGCCGGAGACCGGGGCAGTGTGCTGGAAAATATTAAAGCATACATTGATAACCATTATTTCGAGAATATTAAAATATCGATGTTCACGGATAAGTACTTCCTGAGCAGAGAATACTTAATGAAGCTGTTCAAGGGCCAATATGGATATGGCATTCATGAGTATGTGCAAAAGGTGAGAATGGACAAAGCCAAAGATCTGCTGTCGGACCCTGCTCTCAAAATCCAGGATATTTCGGAGAGGCTGGGGTATAAGGACAAGAACTATTTCAGCAAGGCGTTCCGGAATTACTATGAATGTTCACCTTCTGAATTTCGGCTGCTGCTCACAGAGGGAGAAAAGTGAACCGGTTACATCAGCACACTTTTTTACCCTCATAAGATCACTTATGTACATTCTTATCCTTTTTCTTTTTATTTAAAATAACACCAAGACCACAAGAAACATGAGGAAAAGGGGGCAACACATCATGAAGGTAAAAAGATTTATGGCGCTATCCGCGAGTCTGCTGCTCGCAGGAGGACTGCTGGCCGGCTGTGGCGGGAATAATACCAATAATGCCGCTAACAACACAGGTGCAACCAATGCGCCAGCTAATACGGCTACAGATTCATCTAAGCCTGTCACGATTAATATGTTCACCGCATCTCCTGAATACACTGATGCTTTCAATGCTTACATTGCCGAATACAAAAAGGTAAAGCCGAACGTTACCATCAACCTGGAAATTATGCAGGCCGACTATAATACGGTCCTCAAATCGAAAATTGCCGCAGGCAGCACACCGGACGTCTTCCAGACTACAGCCGGCGGAGATATCGACACTTTTGCTGAATACAGTGCCGATCTGACCAATGAACCGTTGGCAGGCGCGATGACGGATGCGGTCCGCTCCAACATGACCTCCTCAGATGGCAAGGTACTTGGACTTCCGGTCAAAGGCAACCTGTTCGTCCTGATGTACAACAAAAAGCTGCTTGCTGATGCAGGCATTACCGAAGTTCCAAAAACTACAGCCCAGCTGGATGATGCCATCACCAAGCTCGAAGCCAAAAAAATCACCCCTTTTGCCAACGCTTATAAAGAGTGGTGGGTCTGGAAACACATCTTCCAACACTTCGTGGATGCGGCCGCTACGGATGCCGGCATGGATGCCAAGACGCTGGTAGGCAAATTCATCGCCGGAGATACTACCTTCAAGGATCATCCTGTACTGTACAACAACTTCTTCAACTTCATTGACACCACGGTCAAACACGGAACGGACAAGCCGCTGGAACGCGATAGTAATGCAGAAGTCAGTGACTTCGCTCTTGGCAAAGCAGCGTTTATGACGGGTAAAGGCGCATGGGATGAAGAAGCCATCAAAAAGATTACCCCTGACTTTGATCTCGGCATCGCCGGATATCCGGTTAGCGACAAGCCAGAGCAGGCACAGATTATTACCGGTGCTGACCAGGCGCTGCGCATTAACAAGGATTCCGCTGTAGCTAAGGAAACCATTGAATTCTTCAACTGGCTGTATACCTCCGAGTACGGTAAAAACTGGTTCTCCACGGTGGCAAAAGTAATTCCGCCAATCAAGGATGCCCCAATGCCTGACCTGCAAATGCCTAAGGAAATGGTAGAAATCCTTAAAACCGAAAAATCCGGCGACTTGTCGGTTAACTACTCTCTGGATACCTTCCACCAGAAATTCGGCGAGCTGATGCAGGCATACATCGGCGGCAGCAAATCCAAGGATCAGGCCATCGATGAAATTCAAAAAGCCTGGATTCAATTCGGATCGGCTGAACAATAAGATTTGAATCGCTTCCATCCCGGGACGGCTCTTGAAGGTAAGATTTCATTTACCGGATAAGCCGTCTTTTTTATGTAACACAGATTTCGGGGC
The DNA here is from genome assembly GCF_001909085.1 of Paenibacillus sp. P32E. Lineage (NCBI taxonomy): Bacteria > Bacillati > Bacillota > Bacilli > Caryophanales > Paenibacillaceae > Paenibacillus > Paenibacillus sp. P32E. Next base: position 115,199 of record NZ_LVYY01000004.1, read on the forward strand.
GGGAAGCACCAGTGGCTTGACGTAACTGCGGGGAATGTTTGGACTTCCAGCCGCTGTTATGGTTGGATTTCTTGATTTAATCTGCTGTTCGCAGTGGAAATCCAACCATAAAGGCGATCGCTATCGCTCTTCCAGTTCCAAACCTCCCCTTCGTTACTTCGCCACTTCTGCGGCACGCTAGAAATCAAGAGTTACGAATACAAAGGAAGACCTTATAATTATAGGAGACACAAAACAGGGTAGAGACAACCACATTTGTCAGGAGGCCAAATGATATATGGACAGCAAGCTCATTGAAATTGCCGAAAACGGACTTTATCTTACGATTGAAATTACGGAGCAGCAGGATGTCCGGCTGCTGCATTTTGGCGCAGCGCCCTTGCAGGATGGAGTGATTGCAGAGAAGAACAAACCGGGGTTCCGGCTACTGGAATTACAGCTCTCAGGGGAGGACCGGGATGAGTATCACGGGCGCACGCACCGCGCTTCCTACCCGGGGCTGCGGATGGAATATGCAGGCCATAAGGATAGCGTAAATGCCCTTGGCCGCAAGCTGGAGATCGGTCTGGTTGACCCGGTTACCAGAATTAGAGCTGAACAGCATATTCAGTTTTATACCGGCGTACAGACGGTCCGCTGCTGGACGGTGCTGAAGAACGAAGGCACGGAAATGGCCGCTGTTGAATATCTTTCGACTTTTGCGCTTACTGGATTAGATAAGGAAGGGAGCGGAGACCGTAACGACAAAATAGAGGTCACCCTTGCCCACAGCGGATGGCAGAGTGAGCTGCAATGGCGGACCTACCGCCTGCCGGAGCTGGGCATGTCCCATCTGGCGGACCGTGGCTCCAGGCGTATCGCCGCCAGCAACACCGGCTCCTGGTCGGCAGCAGAACTGCTCCCCATGGCTGTCCTGCACAACAAGGAGAGCGGGACAAGCCTGTTCTGGCAGATTGAGCATAACGGCTCCTGGCACTGGGAGCTGACCGATCAAGTGGACCAGCTCACACTGCTGGTCAGCGGACCGACCGAGCATGACAACCACTGGTGGCTGAAGCTTGAGCCGGGCGAGGAATTCACCTCGGTTCCAGTAGCCGTCGGTGCAGTGCAGGGTGGCTTTCAGGGAGCAGCGGAGCAGCTTACCGCCTACCGGCGCATAATCCGCCGTCCGAATGAGGATAACGAGCTGCTGCGGGTTATTTTCAATGACTATATGAACTGTTTGTGGGGCAGTCCGACGACGGAGAAGCTGTTGCCCCTGATTGATGCCGCCGCCGATGTCGGCTGTGAATATTTCTGCATCGACGCCGGCTGGTATGCACCGGGAGAATGGTGGGATGGCGTCGGGCAGTGGGAGCCCTCCGCTGAGCGCTTCCCGGAGGGAATTAAATATGTGCTGGATTATATCCGCAGCAAAGGGATGATTCCCGGCCTCTGGCTGGAGCTCGAGGTGATGGGGATCAACAGTCCGAAGCTGGCTGAGACCGATGACAGCTGGTTCTTCATGCGCCATGGCAAACGGGTGAAGGACCGCAGCCGCTATCAGCTGGATTACCGGAGTCCTAAGGTTATTGCGCACGCTGACGGAGTCATCGCCAGATTGGTGGAGCAGTATGGTGTCGGCTATATCAAGATGGACTATAACATCAATGCAGGCATAGGGACGGAGACGGATGCTGACAGCTTCGGCGATGGACTGCTACAGCATAACCGGGCTTATCTGGCCTGGCTGGACAGCATTTTCACCCGTTACCCGGATCTGGTGATCGAGAACTGCTCCAGCGGCGGCATGCGAATGGACTATGCCATGCTCAGCCGGCACAGCATCCAGTCCACCAGCGATCAGGAGGACTATGTGCAGTACGCGGCCATTGCTGCAGGTTCACCGGCAGCACTCACGCCGGAGCAATCGGCCGTCTGGTCCTACCCGCTGCGTGAAGGTGATGATGAAGAAGTCATCTTCAACATGGTCAATGCACTGCTGCTCCGTGTGCACCAGAGCGGACATCTGGCGGAGCTTGAGCCCCGGCGCAGAGAACTGGTGAAGGAAGCCTTGGATTATTACAAGTCCATCCGTGCCTACATCCCGCAGGCGACGCCGTTCTGGCCGCTGGGCCTGCCTGACAGTGAAGGCGAATGGGTCAGCTTGGGGCTGCGCCATGGCGATACACGCTATCTCGCGGTCTGGCGGATTGCCGGAGAAGAAGCAGAGGTTAAGCTTCCGATTCCCGGGCTGCAGGGCCAGGCTGCAGAAGTACGCTGTGCTTATCCGAAGCAGCATCATTCGGAATGGAGCTGGGACAAGCTAGTTGGCGTGCTGACTGTCTCGATCCCGCAGGGCAAGACCGCCCGCCTATTCGAAATTCACGTCTGATACTCTGACATGAACTAATATTATGAAATCCAAATCAGCCCTCCATTAGCAGAGACCGTCTTTCTGCTGATGGAGGTTTTTTGTTTTGTAAACGCGTCTATTTAGTTTTATAAGCGGATATATTAATTTTGTAAAATAAAAAACTGTTTATTGCTATGAATTTTGGAAAAAATAGTGCTTAACCTAATATTTTGTCGAATTCGCTCTAAACTTTGTCGAATATTTTGTCGATATATATCAAAAGATGTAGAAATAAAATTGACAGGAAAGAAGTAGCACTTTACAATGCAGATATAGGTTAATCATTTCTACTATTTAGAAGCTTTGATAGCTTTTAACACCAATGATTATTAAGTGTTATTTCAAGGGAGGATGCATAGTGATGAAAGCAACAGGAATTGTAAGAAAAGTGGATGAACTGGGAAGAATCGTGATTCCAATTGAACTACGCAGAACGATGGGAATTGACATAAAGGACCCGCTCGAGATTTTCGTTGATGGGGAAAAGATCATTCTCAGAAAATATGAGCCTACCTGCATCTTCTCCGGCAGTGCGGAAAACCTCATTAACTTCAAAGGCAAAATGGTCAGCAAAGATGTGCTTGACGAATTGATTGCCAGCTTCGACCACATATAAACCAGTAACCAGCAGCATTACATTTTAGACAAAAGGGACCGTAGGGCGTACACCATAATGGTGGCTTGCCCTACGGTCCCTTTTGATTGGTACAGCAAGAAGACGGCCTCCCGCAAGCCCTGTGGCTTTCTCGTAAATCAGCTAGGGGCGGGGCCCTCTCCACTGGATTCCAGCACATGTTCCAGCTTCATTATGAAGGCCTTGTATTGCACCAAACCCAGCTCAATGCACAGCTTCTGGTGGGGACTGAGTTTGCCGTCCAGCTGGTTCATCTTCTGTTCCAGATCGGTGTACATGTCCCGCTTGTTTTGGAGGCCTTCGCGGAGCAACGTATCCATGGTTTCTTCATCCGCCATATCCCCGAAGTAGAGATGCATCAGAAAGTCCGAGCGCAGCACTTCTTTTTCCGCAGGTTGAACCAAATAGCTCCGGAAATGCTCTTTACCTGCCTCTGTGATGGTGTACACATTTTTATCCGGCTTGCCTTCCTGCCGTACGGCTTCCTTAGTAATCAGGTTCAGCCCTTCAAGCTTGCTGAGTGTAGGATAGATGGTGCCAAAGCTGGCATCGAAGAAAAAGGAAAAGTACTCCTCGAAATGCCGCTTGATCTCATAGCCTGAGTGTGGCTGTTTGCATAGAATTCCGAGTATTACATCTTGTATATTCATGAATATCTGCCGCCCCCCTGTTGGAATCCATTGACGAGGATCTGAATTATATATCAAAACGAAATATAACATATTGATATACTTATCACAAGCTGTACTGGCATGTACATAGACAATACCTTCTGCTATCCTATATTATAGGGTGTAAGATGGAAGCATACTGCCTGCAGAAGGCAGCAACTACTGAACCATAGAGAAGGGTTGGGTCATCTCATGAGTACGAAATTGAAGAAACCGGAAGCGATCATTTTTGATATGGATGGAACGTTGTTTCAGACCGAAAGTTTGCTGTTACCCGCTTATCATAAAATGTTTGATGTTTTGCGGGCAGAGGGGCTATATTCCGGGCCTACTCCACCAGAAGAGCTAATGCTAAGCAGCCTGGGCATGGTGCTGTCACAGATCTGGAAGAATGTGATGCCGGATGCCGATGAGGCTGTTCACCGACGCGCAGATGAGCTGCTGCTGCAACAGGAAATTGAGGGACTTAAGGCAGGCAGCACCCTTCTGTACCCCAAGGTAACCGAGACGCTTACGGCACTGCATGAGCGTGGAGTCAAGCTGTTCGTAGCGAGCAACGGGCTGGAGGATTATATTCACAACGTTGTTGTGGTGCATAAGCTGAAAGAGCTGTTTGAGGGTCTCTACAGTGCAGGCGGACAAGGTACCGCTACCAAAACCGATCTGCTGCGCATCCTGCTGGAGGAACATGGTATTAAAGAAGCCTGGATGGTCGGGGACCGCTCCTCGGATGTGGAGGCCGGCAAAGGCAACGGGCAGACGGTCATCGGCTGCGCCTACGCAGGGTTCGGAGGCCAGGGTGAGCTGAATGGCTCAGATGTCATTATCTCCGCATTCGATGAGCTGATCGGACTTTACGATAACAGCACGGAGTAAGCTAAGTAATCCATCCAGCTGGCAAGACAGTCCAAATAGTCAAAGGCAAATCCACACGGGTGTCATTATCGCCGTATAACCGGCGTTAAGGGCACCCGTGTTGACGTCTAAGGGATATCCCTTCGAATACAGATTTTCGGATAAATCCCGAAATTTCAGCGGTGCAGCGGATTTTGCGTTGTACTCTCAGGAAGGGAGAGGGACACTGCATCTGTACACTGATCTGATGTACTAGGACAAGGTGCATCCGCGCTGTAAATTTATTTTTTATTGAATGAACAATCCTGCCTATTTCATAGTCTTTTCTCTATATAGACTTGAGAGGAGACTTACAATGAAACGTATCATAGAATCTGTTATGCAGCGCGCGACGATTATTCTGGTTTGCGTCCTGCTCATCTTGGCTTGGGGAGCGGTATCCGCCTATCAAATGCAAAGAGATTATCTCCCCGGCATCAATAACACCACGTTAATGGTATCCCTGCGGGCATCCTCCTACCAGGCAGATCAAGTCAGACGCGATATTACAACCCCTCTGGAGGAAGCCATCCGCAAGACGAATGGACTTACCAATCTGGAGACCACCTCGTACGATGGCGGGCTCCTGATGAATCTGTATTACCCGATGGATTACAATATGGAACAAGCGGAGAATGCGCTAAAACAAGCGTTGAATGATGCAGCCTTGCCGGACGGCGTTAACAAGCCGGTGGTCACCCGCTTGACCTCCAGTACCTTCCCGATTCTGAGCTACAGCCTGACAGCTGCGAGTGGCCAAGTCGATGATCTGACCCTGCAATCCTCCCTGCAAACGGATATTGTTAACCAGTTGAAATCCGTTCCCGGAGTGGCGGATGTGCAGACAGTCGGCGGGGCGAATAAAGGATACGTCGTTGCGCTTCGGATGAAGGATCTGGTGGCTAACGGCATGTCTGTGGACGATTTTAACAAATCTATTCTACTGGATCTCCCCACCCTGCAAGGCAACATTGCCAATGTCAAAGCTTCCTTTCCCATTCGAGTAGAAGGCTGGGATCTCACGGAACAGCAGTTGAACGGCCTGGCGATTAAAAATAAAGATGGGGACAGCGTCCCCTTATCGGCTGTTGCATCAGTATCCCAGTCGCTGACCGATGTCAAAACCGTCTCACGGACCAATGGGAAAGCCAGTGTGCTTATTAATGTCATCAAGACGCCTACGGCAACCATCACGGATGTGGCCAAGCATGTGAGAGATCGTGTCTCCGGAATTTCCGCTGTGAAAAACGGTGATGTATCGATGAATTTGCTGACGGACCGTGCGCATGACTTGAACAACTCCCTAAAGGGGCTAATTCGCGAGGGTCTACTGGGCTGCCTGTTCTCCATGCTCTGTGTGCTGTTCTTTTTCCGTAATGTGCGGTCTACGCTTCTGATTGCCGTATCGCTTCCTATTTCGCTGCTGGCTACGGTGGCTGTGCTCAAATGGATGGGCGTTACGCTCAACATCTTGACGGTTTCCGGCCTGATTGTGGCCATGGGACGGATTGTGGACGATGCGATTGTGATTCTGGATAACATCTACCGCCGCGTGCAGGAAAATAAAGACAAGCCTGTACTTCATGTCTTGGCTTCTGCAGTAGTAGAAATGCTGCCGGCCATATTCGCTTCTACGGCGACTACCGTTGCCGTCTATGTTCCGATTGCCTTGGTTGGCGGCATCATCGGCGCTTCCTATTCAGGCTTTGCCTGGTCCGTAGTCATCGCGCTAGGGGTATCGTTCCTGGTTGCTATGCTGGTCATTCCGTCCTTCGCCTTTATCGGCTGGAGAGAGCCGAAGAATCAGGCGGTCACGCTCGAACCCTTGATGAAGCCATTTCTTATGTCCGCATTGAAGCACAAAAAAACAGTGATCAGCCTCTCACTTCTCCTCTTTGTCGTCGCCGGGCTGTTCGCTGCACGGCTTCCGTTCAGCCTGCTGCCAAGCACGGCCAGCGGTCAGGTAGCGGTCAAAGTGGAGCTGCCGAAAGGAACGCCGCTTTCGGAGGTGGATAAGGAAGTCAAAAAGGTGGAAGATGTTCTCCATAATAACGCCGGAATCGCTTCTTATTCCGCTACCTTCGGCTCTTCGTTCACGCCGCAGGCAGATGATGTATTTGACCAAGGCGGTGGATTTATTCAGCAGCCCAACATAGCCAATCTTTCCATCCAATTAAAAAACGTAAAGGCGGTCAATACGTTCATACCCGCTTTGCAATCGGATTTATCCAGCCTGTCTGAACTGGCTGCTATTACGGTAACCAACCAGAACATCGCAGGCGATGATTCGACGATCAAAATCATGCTGATGGGCGCAGATGAGCAAACCCTGGAGAAGGCCGCTGATCAGGTCCGAACCAAACTGGTCGATATCCAGGGACTAAGCGTTTCCGGTAAAACGGATATGACCAATGGCATTCCCAAGTTCGCCATCGTTATGGATCGGGAAAAAGTGCAGCAGGCAGGCATTAAAGAGGCTGATATGAACAACCTGCTGAAACGGTACACGACCAAGGGGAAGGATTTTGATATTATGACATCAACAGGAACAGGTATCATTCCGGTTGACGTATACATCGATCCTGTTCAAACGAAATCTGTCAATGATAAGACATTACCCGTCTATACACCGGAAGAGGTGCTTGCTTCTCTGTCTGCGGAGACCTTTACCGGCAGGGGCGGTCAAACGTACCGGCTTGATCAATTGGCCTCCATTCAGAAAAGCGATGCGGTGTCGTCCATCCAGGAACGAGACGGTCAGCCTTTCGCTGTGGTGAGTGCGCAGATCATTTCCAGTGACATGAGCAAAGTGTCGGGTACCGTAAATCAGACTTTGAAGGAGCTGCAGCTTCCGGACGGGGTGACCTACTCCCTGGGGGGCATTACGCAGCAAGTCAAGCAAATGATTCTCGAGATGGCTATAGCAGTAGTTGTATCCATACTTCTCGTTCTGCTTATTACCAGCTTTGTCTTCAAGGGCTGGAAAGCACCCTTTGCCGTATTGATCAGCATTCCTCTGGCTTTATCCGGTGTGGTGATCGCCTTGTACGGGGTCCATGGTCAATGGAATCTTGCCGCATTGATTGGGATATTGATGCTTACCGGTATCGTAGTAACCAATGGAATAGTTCTCATTGATAAAATTGAACGCAACCGTAAAGAGGGAATGAGTCTCCGGGACTCGGTTGTTCAGGGAAGCCTGTCACGGGTACGGCCGATTATGATGACAGCAGGCACTACAGTGCTTACCTTGATTCCCCTTGCCTTATCCCATAGCGCCGATACCGTCATTTCACAGGTGCTGGGTATTGTGGTGATCGGCGGGATGGTTACCTCCACACTCAACAGCTATGTGGTCATCCCGATTATCTATGAATGGATGCAGGGCAAAGCGGCCAAGAATGCCGATCACTCCCTGAATGGAGAAATAGTGTAATTCTATAGCTGTACGTAAACACTATAAAGAAGAGGAGGGGTTTCAATGGGCATAACTACATGGCTTGAGCAGTATGGATATGGCCTGATTTTTATGGCCTTGTTTCTTGAAATGCTTGCCTTGCCTCTTCCGGGTGAAATGATGATGAGCTATACGGGTTTGTTCGTGTATGAAGGAAAACTGAATTTAGTGCTTAGTATGATCTCAGCGAGTGCCGGTGTAACTGCCGGCGTTACACTTTCTTACTGGATCGGCTATAAGCTGGGTCAGCCTTTCCTGCGCAAGTATGGACATCGTGTTCATTTGGGGGAAGAACAGCTGGCAAGAATGAATGTGTGGTTTGGGAAATATGGCGACAAGCTGCTGTTTTTTGCCTATTTCATACCCGGAGTCAGACATATTACAGGATACTTCTGTGGCGCAACCCGTATGCCCTTCCGAAAATATGCGATATATGCCTACTCAGGAGCCATTTTTTGGGTCTGCCTGTTCATTTCACTCGGTAGAGTCCTGGGACCCAAATGGGAAATTTATCACCAAAGTGTAAATCGCTATATGATCATTTTTGCGATAGCTTCAGCTTTGCTGACCGTGATGATTTATGTTCTGAAGAAATACAGACAACGACTGCTGTCAGGTTCTATCGTTCTGCTTACCAAGGGCATACATCATTTTCACTCGCTGGGCAAAGTCAGATTCCTGGTGCTGTCTGCGTTTGCAGCCCTTGTCCTGTTTGTTTCCTTGATGCTGGGCTTGATTCAGGACTTCTTCGCCCATGAATTTAATCAATTTGATGAAGTGACCACTTACATCGTCCGATCTCTTTTTGGGCCGGATTGGCACAATCTTATGAATCATCTCACCCAGCTCGGCTCGATCTATCTGTACGGTCCTTTGATTGCCACAGCTGCTATTTGGATCGTTGTGGGCGCGCGCGAAAAGCTGCTGGAGCTCTCCTTTTTGTTCTGGGTCGTCATTGGCGGGGAATGGCTTGACGATGGCTTGCGTCTGCTTTTTCACCGTCCGGGTCCTGTTGCCGCCGGATTCCAACTCTTTAATACCTTCCCCAGTGAAGAGACCTTGACCTCCATCACGGTATGCGGGTTTTCTGCGTTCTTAATCCTTCGGCATTATAAGAATGGACTCGTTCGGGTACTGGTAGTTGCAGCCGTAATCTTCATCTGTCTACTGATTGGAGTCAGCCGGATCTATCTTCAAGTACAATTTCCCAGTGACGTGGTCGCTGGCTATGTATTCGGCGGCGTCTGGATCAGTCTGAACGTACTGCTGCTTGAGATCCTCAGGATGCTTTCCGCGAATAAAAGGTTTGCCGCCTGAGGGGAAGGGAATGATTTACGAATCGAATTCAGTTATGGCATGATAGTGACAAAGCTGCCGTTCCGGTAGGAGTTGAACATAAGTGGTAGATGCTGAGCTTTATCATATTATCCACGGAGCCAAGGACGGGAATCAGGAAGCTTTCGCTGAACTTGTCCGCCGTTACAAGGGTCATGTTTATCGTTATGCGGTAGGGATGTTAAACAGTCGGATGGATGCTGAGGATGTCTCCCAGGAGGCATTTGTCAAAGCTTTTTATTCCTTGTCCGGCTTGGATAATGAATATGCGTTCTCATCGTGGATGATGACCATTGTATCTAACCTGTGCAAGGATCGGCTGAAAAAGAGAAATAAAGAGCAGGACTTCAGAGATGAGCCCGATGAGTGTATAGCCGATTCAAGCGTATCCGACCCGCTTGCCAAGTTGTCTGTAGAGGAGAGCTTGGCCAGGCTGTCCGTTGATCACCGGGAGGTCATCCTGTTACATGATGTACAAGGTTACCAGTATGAAGAAATCGCCAAGCTGCTGAATGTTCCCATCGGGACGGTCAAGTCAAGATTATTCACGGCACGGATGTCATTGCGTAAAGAATTAGCAAAGGAGGACCAGGAATGACCTACCATTTGGAGGATCAGCTGTCAGCTTACATGGATGGTGAATTAACAGTAGAGGAGAGACAACAGGTCGAATCCCATCTGGAAAGCTGCGAGTCCTGTCAGGTCCTGTTGGAAGAATTATTATCGGTACAGAGTACCGTCATCCATGCATTCGGGAGGATTCAAGAACCGGAGGATCTGGAAATACGGGTATTACAGGCGCTCTCAGACAAAAAGGAACGGGCAACAGCAGAAAAGGGCTGGCTTTTAGTTCCGCTTGCAGCTTTCGTTTCCCTTGTTATTCTCTGGTTCGCCGCCGGTGCTATATTCGCAAAAGTGCTGCATGGATTCTTGAAATTAATGATCGCCTTGGTATATATGGGGTCGCATCTCCTGTCGGGCGTGCCTGTCTTATCCGGATTGACGGTTCTACTGTCCTTACTTATCATTACGGCTTCTGTATACTCACTGCGGCGCCTGCTTCAAACGTCAACCAGTTGAAAGGGATGAAAAACTTGAGAAGGACTCTTTATACGTTATGTTGTTTTGCGCTCCTCATGCTCCTCATTCCCGGTATGGCGTCTGCAAGGGGGATCTTTGAGCATCAGAATATATCCGTACCTGTAGGGCAAACCGTAGATGATGTGTACGTCGTCGGGGGCAATGCCGAGATTTTTGGCCAAGTGACGGGTGTGACGGTTGTCGTGAACGGAGATCTCCATCTGGGCAGTACTGCTGACATTAAAGGGCTGGTTGTAGTGATAGGCGGTCTGGTCAAGCAGGATCAGGGAGCGGTGCTGGGAGATGATATCTATAACATTTCACTGGATACCTCCACTCAAAACAGCCTGTTGATCGGAGGGGGGATTGCACTGGGTTTGTGGGTGCTGCAGCTCGGCGCCAGTCTGCTGATGGTCTTGATCCCTATCTTGCTCAGGTTGGCCGGTAAACAAAAAATAGCCGCATTTACAGATCGATACCCTCTATCCTCCGTCAGACGATTGCTGGTAATCGGATTCTTGGGCACTTTGATCCTCGCAGCGTTAAGTGCACTGCTGCTGGTCACCGTAATTGGCATCCCGGTTATTATTCTGCTCCTGCTGGTGATGGTGATTGCCCTGGCATTTGGATCGACAGTAGTTAGTTTCCGGATCGGTGAGCTGTTTCACGGAGCTGGACAAATGTCAGATTGGATGAAAGTACTGGTTGGTGCAGCTATCTTAACTGCGTTCGTTAATATCCCTTTTGTTGGCTTTATTCTTTTCGTACTTCTCCTGATGATCTCAATTGGCATTAGTGTACAGTGGATTTTCAGAAAGAGAGTTAAGCCGTTATCATGAAAATGAACAGTTAGAACAATTTACTATTTGGAGAGCCGGTGTTACGATGGGGTGGAGTTGAGGCATATAGGGGTCAATCCCTGCAATGGCTGCCAGATAAATAATTGAATTCCATGTGCGCGCTACGGCAAGGAAGGCGAGACGTATGACATGGTTGACGGACTGCCGAAATACAAGCAGGAGATCATGGATTTGTCGCTGAAGGACAACAACGCCTTTAACGCTCAGTACGGATTCAATGATTCGACACTCTTGATGCGGGCTGGTAAAGTATGGGACGATGCATCTGCCCGTGACTTCCAGGCACAGCAGCCTGAACAATTTGCCGCAGCCAAATTGCTCGAGAAGTATAACTTCGACAGCTACTCCCTGGGCATGGACAACCTGGAGCCTGACGGATCCACACCTGAAGGAGTCATTAACGGAAAAGTGAAGGATCTCTGGAATAAAACGATTCCCAAGCTGATCCTTTCGGAGACAGATGTTGAATTCGACAACACCTACAACGATTTCATCGGACAGATGGATAAGGTGGGGGCGGAGAAGGCCGAAAAAGTCATGTACCAGCGCCATTTGGAGGATATGAAGAAAAAAGGGGTTCAATAATAGACTTTGCATGTGGGGGAACCGTGTTTTTACACGGTTCCTTTTTGCTTCGGAGAGTCTTTTCCATATTTTAAAAGTATCGTGTCTGGTATAATAATGAGATTGGAGAGACAGCGCTAACGCATAGCAAATATCAGCATTACTTGTACAAATTCAATTTACTATACATATTACGGAGGGATATTTATTGTTGGTGAGCACAAAACTTCATATCCCCCATGTGCGTAAATCTCTGGTATCCCGGCCGAGGCTGATTCATAAGCTGAATGAAGGAAGAACGGCCAAATTGACACTGGTTTCCGCGCAGGCTGGATATGGGAAAACCACAGCGTTAAGTGAATGGGTCAAACAATGCCGCAGCGTTGTGGCCTGGGTGTCGCTGGACCCGCAGGATAATGATTGGATTCAGTTCTGGAGTTATTTCAACGCCTCCATTCAGGAGAGAGAGCCGGGGTTTGGCTTGGGGGTTCAATCCCTGCTTGAGATAGGGCCATCAACGTCTTCTGAGCCTGCAATCATAGAACTGCTGAATGAATTGAACGGCTATCCCCACGATCTGGTTATTATTCTCGATGATTATCATGTGATTGAACTTCCAGCTATCCATCGGTCCATGATCTATCTGCTAGAGCATTTACCACCTCATATTCATCTCTATATTGCCAGCCGTACAGATCTGTCCATACCGACCGCGAGGCTTCTGGCCAAAGGTGAATTACATCAGATTCAAATGCAGGATTTGCGTTTTCAATTGGACGAGGGACTTATCTTTTTTCGCGAAACAACGGATTTAGGCTTATCCCCGGAGCAAGTGAAGATGCTGTTCCAGCAGACGGAAGGCTGGATCAGCGGCTTACAGCTGGCAGCTCTTTCTTTGAAACAAAGTGAGAATATTGCGGATACCCTTCAGCAATTCAGCGGTCATCAGCATCATATTTCTGATTATTTGCTGCAAGAGGTATTTGAACATCTGCCGCAGCAGACACGTGACTTTTTATTGGATACTTCGATTTTAAACCGTATGAACGCTTCATTATGCGGGGCGGTAAGCGGTCAACTGGATGCTCAGGCACAATTGGAAAGACTGGAGCAAATGAATCTATTCATTGTCCCTTTGGATGATCATAGGAAATGGTACCGGTATCATCATTTGCTCTCTGATTTTCTGCAGCAGCAATTGTTCCGAATGGACCCGGACCGATGGGTGCAGGTGCATATCCGCGCAGCAAACGAGCTGGAGCATCTGGGATTTGACGAAGAAGCGGTAGAGCATTATTTAGAGGGACAACAGTTTCAGGATGCCGTCCGGTTAATTGAGAAAAATTTACATATGCTAGTACAGACAAAAAGTGTGGTATTGATCCGCTGGGTCTCCGTGTTACCAGAAAACTCCTTTGCAGAGAAGCCGATGATCGAATTGTTTGTGATATCCGTCTTATTGGGCGTTGGAGAATGGACAGCAGCATTCCTCAGAGTGAAACAAGCTACCATCCGGTTCCAAGCTTTGGAGGGAAAACTGGCTGAGGTGGAATGGAAGCAGGCCATGGGCAATATCTACTTTTTCCATGCGATCACCGCTTATCTTCAAAAAGACTTGGAACAAACGTCAGCCTATTTCGGGTTGGTTGAACAGTATATGCCGGAGGGAAGTTTCTTTCAAACGGTGGGCCGCAACAGATACCAGGGCTATGATTCATTCGACAATCTGCTCTCACATATCAGCGATCTTCAGGCAGCGGATGCTTTTCTGTTGAGATGGATTACACTGTGGCAGAGCAAGCAGGAATACCCTTTTCTCGGCTTCTTATGTGCCTCTTACAGCAAGTTATTGTATGAGTGGAACCGGCTGGAAGAGGCGGAGCGGGTTGCTGCTATGGTGCTTGGGCGCCAGGATATGTTGCCTTTTGCGCGGATTTTGATCCAAATATCCATTAGTGCTTCAAGAATCCAGCAAGCCACTGGGAATCCGAAACGGGCCACAGCGCTGTTAACCGAGTTGAAATCGCAGATTAACTCTCCGGATAACGAATTATTTATGTACAGAATCGAAGCGGAACAGGCTTGTCTGTCCCTACGGCAAGGCTCGGTGCAAGATGCTGAGGCTTGGCTGCATAGATGCGGTATGGCCCATACGGATGAGGTTTCGCTGAACCGGGTCTCAGAGTATCTTGCTTTTGCCAGAATACTGGCTGCTTGTGAACGGATGGAGGATGCACTGTACCTGCTGGAACAGTTAATTCGCATGTTGGATAAGGAAGACCGTCTGCGGGATCGGATTCAGGTCCTCATTCTGCGCAGTATGGTACTTCAACGCTCTGGTCAATTGGAGGAAGCGTTGCTTCAGTTAGAGACAGCCCTGCATTTGGCAGAGCCGGAGGGGTATATCCGCAGTTTTATAGATGAAGGCCCTGCGATGGCTGAACTGCTGGCGGTTTATGCGAAGAGGCTGCAAGTCAGTCACTTGCGAGACGCCACCCTTGTTTCTCTTGGTTATGTACAGCAACTGCTCCAGGTTATACAGGTCACGAGCCAGGTCGTCTTACCCGCTGAACAGCCTCGTAAAGAATTACTGACCGATCAGGAAACGAAGGTCCTATTATTGATTGCGGGCGGATTGACGAATAAGCAGATCGCGTCAGATCTTAACATCACAGGTGAAACCGTAAAGTTCCATATTCGGAATGTGTACAGAAAGCTTGAGGCGAACAATCGGATACAAGCGCTGCAGCGTGCCAAAGAATTGAGTATAATGGATTAATTATCCTATATTTTTTGCCCGTACCTCCCCAAATGGGGAGGTACTTTTTTGCATAGAAAGGCTTATAGTGGGAAGAACGCAATGAATAATGACACAGTGGAGCTTGGAGAACGGAAGTATTTGTGAGAAATATATGAAGTTGAGAAGCGTTGGAGGAGAGAATGCGATGGATAGGGTGTATCAAAAAGGATTGTCGATTTTCCTGGTGTTGTTAATGGTATGGGGTGGAATCTCAGGAGTTATTGTACCTAGCGGGGGGACGGCTCATGCTGCGGGGAGTTTCGCTGGAGGAGATGGTTCAGCAAGCGATCCTTATCAGATCGCAACGGCGGATCAGCTGAATGAGGTTAGAAATCATTTAGACCCAGGTCTATATTTTAAATTGATAGCTGATATTGATTTGAGTAGTTATGCAAATTGGATGCCGATAGGAGTGGAAATTTATACTGCTAATAGCTCCGGCGGGTTTACGTTTCGTGGGAACATGGACGGTAATGGATATAAGATCACAAATCTGAAAATTGATCAACCTGTTATTGTTACTGATGTCGGATTGTTTGGGAGGTCTTCAGGGAATATTACCAATATGATTCTGGAAGATATTGAGGTGAAAGGAACTAACCCATTGGCATCGGGTGGCTTGTTATCTGTAAACTACGGAACCATCAGCAACACTTACGTCACCGGAAGAATCGTGAATGGAATTAATTCAGGCGGTTTAGTTAATGAAAACTACGGAACCATCAGCAACAGCTACGCGTTGGTAAGTGTTGCTGGAGCTGGAACAATAGGTGGACTGGTTGGTAATAATAATAGCAGCGGAAGCATCAGCAACAGTTATGCCACAGGAAGTGTTACTGGAGCTGGAATAACAGGTGGACTGGTTGGTAGAAACGATGGAACCATTATCAATAGTTACGCCACAGGAAATGTGAGTGGAACTAGAAATTATCTAATGGGTGGCTTGGTTGGTTACAGTTCAAACCTAAGCGGAAGTAACTTCTACGATATCAACACCACAGGACAGACAGATACCGGGAAAGGTACGGGTAAAACAACCGCAGAAATGCAAGATCCAGCCACATTTAGTGATTGGGATTTCAGCAGAGATTGGTATATGCTTTCAGGTCAATATCCTCAATTATGGGCGTTTATTGCTTTGACACCAGGAGCGAATGCTGGAACAACGAAGTTAACCGGCGTAGCAAGTGGGATGGAGTATAAAGTCAACACAGGCTCGTACACGCCGATAGTGGATACAAGTGTGGACAACATTGTAGTCGGAGTAGGCGATAAGATTTATGTTCGAGTCAAGGGAAGTGCTCAACCGGCCTCCGCTGAACAAACGCGGAGCGTAAGTGCTCAGGATATCAAGATTGTAACTATCCAATCAGCAGCAATTGATAGAGTGACAGTGCCGGTAACAGGGGCAACGCCAGTTGCGGCAATAGCGGACACACCAGAGTACACAGCGGCAATAGCTTGGAACCCGTCAGATGTGACCTTTGCCGGAGCAGTCAGTTATACGGCGACGGTTACAATTACTCCAAAAGCAGGGTATACCTTAAAGGGAGTACCAGCGAATTTCTTCACTGTAGCCGGAGCAACAACGACAAATGCAGCGGATTCGGGCGTTGTGACTGCCGTATTCCCGGCGACGGCAGCAGCGCCTATCACGACGGCGGCGATTGATGGAGTGATAGCGCCAGTAGCAGGGGAAGCTCCAGTTGCGGCTCTAGCACCCGCTCTAGAGTATACGGCGGCGATAGCCTGGTCTCCGGCAGCTGCGAAATTTGCTGGAGCAGCCAGCTATACGGCAACGATTAGCCTGACGCCCAAACAGGGGTACACCTTAACGGGAGTAGCAAAGGACTTCTTCAAGGTAGCGGGAGCGACAACGACAAATGCAGCGGATTCAGGTGTTGTGACCGCCGTATTCCCGGCGACGGCAGCCGTGCCTATCTCAACCGCAGCGATAGCGGGAGTGACCGTGCCGGTAGCCGGAGAAGCTCCGGTTGCGGTACTAGCGGACACAACAGAGTATACAGCGGCGATAGATTGGACCCCGGCTGATGCGAAGTTTGCAGGGGCAGAAATCTATACCGCGAAAATCAGCCTCACACCCAAGCTGGGGTACACCTTAGCGGGAGTGACTAAAGATTTCTTCAAGGTAGCCGGAGCAACAACGACAAATGCAGCGGATTCAGGCATTGTGACCGCCGTATTCCCGGCGACGGCAGCGGTGCCTATCTCAACCGCAACGATAGCGGGAGTTACAGTGCCAGTAGCAGGGGGAGCACCGGTTACAGCTCTAGCACCCGCTCCAGAGTATACGGCGGCGATAGCCTGGTCTCCGGCAGATGTGAAGTTTGCAGGAGCAACGATGTACATTGCGAAGATTACGCTCACGCCCAAGCCGGGTTATACTTTAGCCGGAGTGGCTAAAGACTTCTTCAAGGTAGCCGGAGCAACAACGACAAATGCAGCGGATTCGGGCGTTGTGACTGCGGTATTCCCGGCGACGGCAGCCGTGCCTATCACGACGTCGGCGATTGATGGAGTGATAGCGCCGGTAGCCGGTGCAGCGCCGAAAACATCGATAGCGGACACAACAGAATATACAGCGGCGATAGCCTGGACCCCGGCAGATGTGAAGTTTGCCGGGGAAGTAAGCTATACAGCGAAAGTTACCCTCACGCCCAAGCCGGGCTATACTTTAGCCGGAGTGGCAAAAGACTTCTTCAAGGTAGCGGGAGCGACAACGACAAATGCAGCGGATTCGGGCGTTGTGACCGCCGTATTCCCTGCGACATCAGCGGTGCCTATCACGACGGCGGCGATTGATGGAGTGATTCCGCCAGTAGCCGGTGCAGCGCCGAAAACATCGATAGCGGACACGGCAGAGTATACTGCGGCGATAGCCTGGACCCCGGCAGACGTGAAGTTTGCGGCAGCAGCCAGCTATACGGCAACGATTAGCCTCATGCCCAAGCCGGGCTATACCTTAGCCGGAGTGGCTAAAGACTTCTTCAAGGTAGCGGGAGCGACAACGACAAATGCAGCGGATTCAGGTGTTGTGACCGCTGTATTCCCTGCAACGGCAGCGGCGTCTATTTCAACCGCAGTGATAGCCGGAGTGGTGTTGCCGGTAGCAGGGGGAACACCAGTCGCAACTTTGCCAGAGACGGCAGAGTATACAGCCTCAGTAGCCTGGACCCCGGCAGACGCAACCTTTGCTGGAGGAATAGCCTACAACGCAACGATTACCCTTACGCCCAAACCGGGTTACACCTTAGCCGGAGTGCCTGAATACTTCTTCAGCGTACCTGGAGCAATCACGACGAATACAGCAGATTCCGGTGTAGTAATCGCCCAATTTCCGGCGACGGCAATAATACCAGCGACAGCCGTTCCCATCACGGCAGCAGGGATTGAGGGTGTAACGTTACCGGTAACCGGGGCTACGCCGGTAACAACAGCGACCTACTCGCCAGAATATACCGCGACGGTTAGCTGGTCGCCAGCGACAACCGTATTTGCCCCAGGTACGGCGTATACGGCAACGATCACAGTTACGCCCAAACTAGGATTTAGCTTAACGGGAGTGCCTGCCAACTTCTTCACCGTCGCAGGCGCAAACACCACGAATACAGCAGATTCCGGTGTAGTAACCGCCGAATTCCCGGCAACAGCAACCGTGCCCGACACGGAACCCCCTGTGACAGCTATTCCTATCACAGCAGCAAGGGTAGCGGGTGTAACTGTTCCAGTTATCGGTGCCGTTCCAGTAACAACGGCGACCTACTCGCCAGAATATACGGCCACGGTTAGCTGGTCGCCAGCGACAACCGTATTTGTTCCAAGCACGGCGTATACGGCAACGATTACAATCACGCCCAAGCCGGGTTATACCTTAAGGGGAGTGCCAGCCTACTTTTTCACCGTACCCGGAGCAAGCACCACGAATACAGCGAATTCAGGTGTGGTAACCGCCGAATTCCCGGCGACAGCGCCTGTGATCACCGACATGGGCACGGGAACTGGCACTGCTTTTACACCATCGACCAACAACATCATTACCAGCACAAATGGTAAAATAACGCTTCCGGTAAACCAGGCGGGCGAGGTTAGCTTCGAGGATGGGGTCAAGATTTCGATCCCCGCCGGAGCAGCAGCCAAGGAACTGACCGTATCGATCGAAAAGGTGCTGGAGCCACAAAAGCTTTTCCCGAATAAAGAAATCCTGCTCAGTCCCGTGTACGAGATTACGAAAAACTTTGCGGAGGACTTCAGTAAACCGGTCACATTGAACATTGCGTTTGATCCAGCCCTTGTGACAAGCAACCAACAAGCAGCGGTATTCTACTATGATGAAGTGAAGAAAGCCTGGATTGAAGTCGTAGGTGGCAAGATCGAAGGAAACCACATTATTGTAGAGGTTAATCGGGTAGGAAAATATACTGTACTCAGTGTGGATAAAGTGACGGGATTGCCAGTGAGAGCTCCGGTCACGGAGAGTCCTACGGAAATTACCCTGAGGGATGTCGCTGGACATTGGGCAGCAGCAAGTATCCAGCAAGCGCTAAGCATGGGAATGGTTAAGGGTTACCTGGACGGAACATTCCGGCCGAACCATTCGGTGACGCGTGCGGAATTCGCGGTGATGCTGATGAATGTGCTGAAGCCACAAGGCGCAGGAGCGCGATTGACCTTCACGGATACAGCAACAATCGGACCATGGGCGCAGAGTGCAATTGCTCAGGCGGTGCAAGCAGGCATCATTACAGGGTATGAGGATGGCGGTTTCCGTCCGAATGCAGAAATTACCCGTGCTGAGATGGCGGTTATCCTCGCCAAAGCATTGGGTGTGACTACCGAACTCAAGACTGTAACGGGCTTCGCCGACGATAAGGATATTCCAGCGTGGGCGAAATCCAGCGTGGATTTCGTGAAGGAAGCGGAAATCGTGCAAGGGAAAGGGGAGAATGCGTTTGCTCCTCAAGACTCTGCTACAAGAGCTGAGGCGGTGACGGTTCTGTTGAAATTATTGGCTCAACAGAAGAAATGAATAAGGGCAACATCGCAATATTTAGTTAAAGGTTGATAGTATTATCCCCAGAACAACAGCCCCTTCCACTTACCTGTGGAGGGGCTGTTGTTCTGTGAGGAACACGCGCTACACCTCAACCGTCGCTAAATACGTCAGTGGTCATAGATCTTTGGAACGGGCGCCATTTGGGCGACCATGCTCCGCTTATAACATCATAGATATGGGCGTGAATCTGATCTTTGCTGACGAGCACATTGACGGGGTGAACATAATAACACGTGCATTATACACATAGATGAAGAAGCAATGTAAGTAGTACATAACTGAGGTGAAAGATAATTATCTAACGTGAACTTGTTCAGCTTTACTTGAGTTTATCTGCATAAGCGGAATTCAAAAGGCTGAATAAAGTTCTAATCCTGAATTGGAAGCTAGATCTACTATAATCTGTTCCTTTTTCATTGGCTTGTATGTTTTCCAGCAACAAATCAGTGATAAGGGACAGAACGAAATGATCGCAGTGGGTAAGGAGATCATTCACCGCTATGATAAAGCCAAACCGATGAAGATCAGCTGAAGCAAGTATGGATGAATCTGTTCAGCAACAGCATTAAGTTCACGCCTGAAGGCGGGAAGATCCACATCAGTATAGTCAACAGTGCAGCAGAAGTACTTGTCACCATCAGCGATAATGGCATCGGGATTTCCCCGGAAGAGTTCACCGCCGTATTCCAAAGATTTTACAAAATAGACAAGTCGCGAAACACAAGTAACAATGGGAACGGTCTCGGACTTGCGATCGTTAAAAAAATGGTCTCCCTGCATCAGGGGAGTATTGAGGTGGACGGTGCGATTGGAGAGGGAACGACGATGATCATCAGGTTACCCGTACGCCAGACATGATGAAATCCTTGATTCCCGGTCCGTTGCCGATCTTCCTCCGTAACCCAATTGCATCGCTGTAAGGAATTTTTGTTAAAAAATGAAATACAAGTGGGTGGACTTCTGCAGAATGTCCAGCCACTTTTTTTTTCCTCTGGAGCGGGTGAAGACCACGCGGCCTAGCCGTTTTTACATGGATTCGATACCAAAGTGAAAATTTTATAAGTATGGGATGAATTTACTTCATTAAAAACAATCATTATGGAGATATTATCATTCGAGGAAAACATTTTAAGGAGGATGTCAATTGAAAAAAATTTCAGTAACGATTATGTCGGTATGTCTCATGCTATCTGTTGCCTCGGCGGTACAAGCAGCACCTAGTGAAACCCAGGTTAAACATGAAAAGAAGCTCCATGCTGAGAACCTTCATAAGGAAAAAATGCATAAAGAGCATGAAAAGAAATTGCACATGAAGCAACATGAGTCCAAAGGAATCAAAGCGAAAAGCTCTGAGGGGAAAATCATTAAGGAAAAAAGCCTGAAAGCAAAGGGAACTAAAACAAAAGCAACCGAACTGCCAAAATCCGGTTTTGGCGGTGCAAGTGAACAAACGGAATAGAAGGATGAAAGAGGGCGAATCACTTCTCCCTCTTTCTTTTCTACATATGAGAAAAAGGGCCGCCAGCTCCGTCAGAAAAGCCAAAGATTCTGGAGATCAAGGAATCGGTTCCCCAAGTGAAATATTCGGTCATTTTATATATTCAATACAGGTACATGGTCTGTTGTATGAAACATGCTCCTCGAAGTTTAATGTCTGTTTGTGCCCACTCCTTATTTGTTTTTATGGCATAACTTATTGTATCTCTGGTCTTACCCTGTGAATAAGTTAAATGACAAGCTATATTATGAAAAAAACGATGTTCTGTTCGATAACCAGATATGATAAAAAGTAAGAGTTGGAGGGACCGTGGTTATATGAAAAAGTTGAGTATCCCTGCAAAAAGAAAAAAATTAACAATTGTACAAGTGATTTCGAACTACCCAAAGGCTCAGCCCGTACCGTCCATTAAAGGGGGGACTGAGAAAATTGTGTATGAGCTGACGGAAGAACTGGTTAGACGAGGACATAGAGTCTTTTTATATGCAGCTTTGGGAAGCAGGAGCAAGGCAAAGCTTATCACCTATCCCAAGGGGCTTCGGCACGAGAACCTGGCAAGATATGTACTGAATAAATTACCCGACAGTACTGACATTATCCATGATCATACATTCCGTTCCGCACTTGGCGTAACTAATCCAAAGATTCCAACCGTATGTACCGTGCATATTCCGGTCAAGCGGCGAGTCAAATACCCTGTATATGTAAGTAAACGTGCCCGCCAAAAGATGGGGAATAACAGAGGCACCTGCGTTTATAATGGGATAAATACGAATGAATATGAATTTAGCGCAGTGAAACATTCATACTTGTTGTTTATAGGCAGAATCATTCGCAACAAGGGGATTCTGCAAGCCATTGAAGTTGCTAAAAAGACCGGGAAAACGCTGATTATCGCCGGACCCGTTAAAGCTCCTCAGTTTTTTCAGAGAGAGGTAAAGCCGCTCATTCAGAAAAATCCTCATATTCATTATATTGGACCCGTAGGAGGGAAAGTGAAGCAACGGCTGATCAAACATGCGGAATGCGTACTATTCCCGATCCTATGGGACGAACCATTCGGACTTGTCATGGTAGAAAGTATGGCCTGCGGCACACCGGTGCTGGCGTTCAGAAGGGGTGCTGTGCCGGAAGTGCTATCGGGTTTTCCAAATCTGATCTGTGACAACGTCAGGGAGATGGCACTAAAAGTTAGAGAGAAGAAATATCCATCCCCGAACGTGTTGAGGAAGTATGTACTTCAGCGTTTCACAAATAAGAAGATGACTGACAATTATTTAAAAATATATCACGACGTTATTCAAAGAGAATCCATTGCCGGATTAATGAGGTGACAAAACGAAGAAGGGAAAAGGATAGTTAACATCAATCCAATTCATAATTGAAAAACGGCATGGGTCCAATCCAGGAGTCATGCCGTTTGTTTTTCGCCGTTTATTTACGGGATACTATAGGTAGAGAAGAAATGATTTTGTTGTAAATTCGGATTAACAGGTTTGGAACAGGATTCAAGCGGGCGCGCATTGTATACACCAAAAAGCTGATTAATGCGGCGAGTGCTGCTGAGCCTGCAATATCTCCGGGGTAGTGTACTCCCACATACACACGAGCAAATCCAGTTAAGCATGCCAGTACCAAGGCTACAGTTCCCCATTTCCGGTTTGTGAACAAGAGACTGAACGCAAGCGAAAAAGCGAGCGTGGAATGATCGCTTGGAAATGAAGCATCCGCATTGTGTGGGATCAACTGGTGTACAACATGGAGTACAAATGGACGAGGTTGATTGACATCAGGAGATATCCATACAGTTGCTATTCCTAGAGCAACTACTGCGGACAGAAGAGCATAGAATGCCGACTGCTGCTGTTGTTCCTTATGAGTGAACCATAAAACACCGATCATAGCGATCATTAGCCATATAATATCCTGTGCAAAAAACTCCATTAAATCATCAATAAGATCCCATTTCCCAGCAAAGTGATTTATGATTTGAAATAACTGATAGTTCATTAAGGTTCTCATCCTCGCTTTTCTATTTTTATTTTAAAATTATAATCTGAAATTATTAATGATCTCTTAAATAAATCTTAAAAATGGATACTAACTGATTTCTAATGTGTCTCTAATAAGACTTTAACTTGATGATCAGGAAGTATCCGATGGAGACGGTGAGGTAGCTGACGCTAAGGAAGAAGCTGGCTTGGCGAAGCAGGCTAAAATTTCAAAAGAGAAAAGTAATGCTCTTGCGCTCGAACAGGTGAAGGGAACGGTAAACCAGACAGAGCTTGAAGACGAAAATGGTGCTATTGTCTACAGTGTGGAAATTACGAACAACAAGAAGGAAGTCACTGAGGTGAAGGTAGATGCGGTAACCGGGAAAATCGTAAAAGTAGAGAAAGCCGACGCTTCGGATTCGGACAGCAATCAAGCGGAAGATACAGAAACCGCTGATGAATAATAAATAATATTGGACAGGATACTACTCCCAAGTGGATAGTTCCTGTCCATTTTTTAGGTTTAGCGCAGCGGAAAAGGAGAAATGAATGTGGAGCAGTCTATACTGGTTATAGATGATGAAGCAAAAATCTCCCGGCTCTTGGAACTGGAGCTGACTCATGAGGGTTACCATGTTGAGGTTGCCAAAACCGGCAGGGAGGGGTTGGATAAAGCGCTCGGACAAGCCTGGAATCTCATCATCCTGGATATCATGCTTCCGGAACTTAATGGTGTGGAAGTTTTGAGAAGACTACGGAAAGTGGATGCATTCACTCCGGTCATTATGGTAACCGCACGAAATACCACTTCTGAGAAAGTAACAGGGTTAGATCAGGGAGCAAATGATTATATTACCAAGCCGTTTGAAATAGAGGAGCTGCTGGCCAGAATTAGAGCAAACATCAGGCTTCACGGCAACCTGCCGAATCCAGCAGAAGAGTCTAATCTTCTCCAAATCGATAATCTGATGATCAACAAACAGACAAGAGATGTGGTCCGTGAAGGACAAAAGATTGAGCTCACCCCTAAAGAGTTCGACCTATTGGTTTTTTTGACAGAGAACAAGAACCATGTACTGAACCGGGAACAAATCATTAATCATGTTTGGGGTTTTGACTTTGTCGGAGATACCAATGTAGTGGATGTGTATATTCTTTATGTTAGAAAGAAAATCGATTCAGGCTTTAAGAACAAGCTAATCAAAACCATACGCGGCATCGGTTATTGCATCAAGGAGGAAGAGGGGTGAAGCTTAGAACGAAAATCACCTTATTGACCTCACTTTTGCTTATCGGCATTTTATTATGCGTGGATATTGCTGTGTATTCGCTTTTTATCAAGAGTGCCACCCAAAATGCGGGTGAAATTCTCCTGAGCAAATGGGAGCCCTTTATCGAACAGGGGGAATCGATGAGCACGGAGGCTCAAGATGTTCTGCTATACAAGTCACTAACGGAAGATACGCTCATTCGAATATCCATCCCTGGTTCTGTCCGTACGATTACGAACGGCGCAGATTTTGATTTGAACGAGGTGCCAGTTACCGATAACAGAACTAAAGGCACCAAGCTTTTACAAAAGGATGACGAACGGATACTCATGGTCTATATTCCAGTGGAGACCGCGAGCGGAGACATGGGAGGCTTTGAGATTGCAGAGAAAATGGATGATTTGGAGACTAATCTTAAAATCCTTGTGACGATCCTGACCTCAACCACCTTCGGAGCTGTCCTGCTCTGTATGCTGGGTGGAAGCATGCTTTCGCGCACCGTTGTCCGGCCGATTACAAGCAGCATAAGAACGATGAGGGAGATTGAACGCAGCCTCGCCTTCATGAAGATTTCCTACAAGGGGAAAAACCGTGATGAGCTCTATGAAATGACAGAGACGTTTAACCGGATGATGGAAAGGCTGGAGGAGAGCTTCTGGAATCAGCAGCAGTTTGTCTCCGATGCCTCCCATGAGCTCAATACGACCCTGATGATCATAGAGGGGTACTCGAACATGCTGAGACGCTGGGGAGCTCATGATAAGAAGGTGCAAGAGGAAGCTGTGAAGTCCATATATGAGGAAACCAAACGCATGCGAATAATGACACAGCAGTTGCTTAATCTGGCTTCCTCGCAGCAAGGCGGACAATTTACACCAGAGTCTGTGAATCTGATACAAACCTGTAAACTGGTGATCGCCCACTTCAGCCA
Organism: Paenibacillus sp. P32E; assembly: GCF_001909085.1. NCBI lineage: Bacteria > Bacillati > Bacillota > Bacilli > Caryophanales > Paenibacillaceae > Paenibacillus > Paenibacillus sp. P32E. The sequence goes on from NZ_LVYY01000004.1 coordinate 140,657, forward strand.
GTTAAGCACGAGGAAAATCATTCTACATTCTAAGGAGAAGGACAATGTTATACAAGCGGATCACAGTAAAATAAAACAACTGCTGATTATTTTACTGGACAATGCCTTGAAATACAGCACAGCCCAGGTGGAATTACATCTAACCAAGCAAGAGGAATATGTTCAATTCATTATTAAAGATTACGGAATCGGGATCCCCCAAGGGGAGGTAAAGCAAGTGTTTGAACGCTTTTACCGTATCGACAGCTCACGTCACAGAAAGACGGGCGGAACCGGCCTTGGGCTGCCCATTGCAAAATCAATAGTGGAAGAGCATCATGGGGAAATCCGGATTGAGAGCCACGAGGGTGCAGGAACTGAGGTTATAGTGAAACTACCGACGGCTCTATCCATCCGGAATACTTGACTGCAAGAGACAGGTATTCGGATAGAATTGTTATTCGCTAAACAAACAAGCCGTCTCTGAGGTTCAGAAACGGCTTGTTTGTTGTACTATTAATTTTCGTTCGGCCCGCCTTCATCATCGAAGGAAGGATGAACATTAGGTGTTGAAGCAGGGGCGGCTGGTAGAGCTGCTGCTAAGCTGCTGTCCGTAACAGGGCTCACAACGGTTTGTCCATTCGAAGGCAAAACCCGGCGTGCTGTTCTATAGTGGGAATTCCACCAGCCTGTATTCAGTGGAGTAATTGTAACTCCCCCTTTTCCGAACGTGTGTAGCAATTTTCCATCGCCCATATAAATGGCAACATGATGAATAGGGGAATAGAAGAAAACCAGATCTCCAGGCTGGAGCTGATCTCTTGGTACGAATGTTCCGACTGTGGACTGCTGTCTGGAAGAGCGGGGAATGGATATCCCATTTTGTTTAAAGGCAAACTGTGTAAAAGAGGAGCAGTCGAAAGCATCGGTTCTTCCTGTTTTGGCACCGAATTGATAAGGAACCCCCTGATATTTCAGGCCAGTTGAGATGACTTGATCTGCAGTAGTTGCAGTAGTTGCAGCAGTGGCAGCATAGGCTGTATTCGTGTTATCCAAAAAGCCCGTACCGGCAGAAAGTAAAGCTATACCTAAGCTGACTCCAATACCAAAGTTGCGGAAACGGTTTTTTTTGTAAGTTGTGTTCATCTGTTACCTCCCATTGTTGTGTTTGGGTGATCACCTGAACCAACATTATCACACTTGAATTTAACATAAATTGCTAAGCGTTGATGGATAACTGTGGTCGTAAGGGTTTTCCGCCTTTTATTAGAGTATGATGAGAATTTTCACATCAGGTTCTTATTGACATATTCGGACATTGATCTACCCTTACTGAGCAGATCCGGCAGTGGTTTTTGTGAAATCGAATACACTGCCATTTTCTCCTTTATAAACAGGCTGTCCAAATTGGTTCACCCATCCTTCGAAAAGCTTTCGAGAGATTCCATTGCTTACAATCACATAATCCGGATGATCATAAGCAACAATTTCGGGAAGGTATTCAGAAAAACCATACATAGAGCGCTCAAAGGCCGTCCAGCCCAATACGACAAATTTATCGTTTGATCTAGTAAGGATTCAAACAGCGCCATCCCTGTAAATACAGCAATAACAAGCCATACTCCCGCATGAAAATTGGCCGTCATCCATGAAAGGATGATCATGGCAGTGGCATACTTCCCTTTGGCTTTCAGCTGGTATTCCCTTAAATAAACGAAAAACCAGACGATCATAAATGAAGAGATCATTTGCGGACGGCCCTTAAAATAATTGTAATAAATCCAGATGGAGATCAGTAATGCAAATGGAAGCAAGAGAACATGCTCTTCCTGAGCCCTAGCTCTTTACGCGATACTTTGCCAAGCCGGTATAGTCCAAGCACTAGAAAGAACAAACAAACTGCAGTCAAGAGGTATACCCCCGGCCAGCCAAACGCTGAATAAAGCGGGGCTACCAGAATTTGAAATCCGAATTCATGCGGCACATAAGGCAGCTTGTCTCCGTAAAAAGTATGGATTGCATAGTGCAGAATCTGTCCGTGATCAATCATGTAACGGCCAACCTCTATATGCCAGAAGGTATCTGGATCATTAAAAGAAAACTTGGGGATCATCAGCAGTACGATACCAATAATACATATGCAGTATAACCATTTGGGTACATTAAACTTCAGCATGGTTGAACTCCCTTTATTTTTTTGTTCCACTATAACAGATACTTCTTAGCATAGGGTGGATTTTCCGTTATGAATAAGTTAATAAACGCTTAAGATTTGTTTCATGACCAGTTTATACATAGGCATTACACTTCGATTAAGCGGACCCAGTTGATAACAGGAGGTTTACCGACATTGCATACGAATACGATCTATAATTTCCCCCTTGTATCCGCCTTAATCTCTATGATCCTGGCCCAGGTTATCAAGGTCCCCTTGAACCTTTTTCGTAACGGAACCTGGAATTCGGCTCTGGCTTTTAGTACAGGAGGAATGCCAAGCTCGCATTCTGCAGCGGCGGCATCTCTGGCAGCGTCTGTAGGGATTATTAACGGTTTTGATTCTTCTCTGTTTGCCATTGCCTCGGTCGTATGCGCAATCACAATGTATGATGCCGCGGGTGTCCGCCGTCATGCAGGGATGCATGCTGCTCTATTAAATCGGATAAGCAATAATCTTTCGCAGATCACGAAAGATGAGACGCCAGGAGTACAACTCAAGGAGCTTCTCGGCCATCAACCGCTTGAAGTGTTGGCCGGATTGGTGCTGGGGGTCGCAATCAGCTTTATATTGAATACTATTTTCTAAATGAAACGGAGGGGAAACAATGCAGCAACTGCTGGCCTCAATATCTGAAACGGCGCTCCACCTTGTGGATACAATGGGAATCTGGGGAATTTGGATCGGAATGATCCTGGAGAGCGCCTGCATTCCCATTCCCAGTGAGGTGATTATGCTCAGCGGCGGTTTTCTGGTTGCCCAGGGATCACTATCGTTTGCAGAAGTTGTTGTTGCCGGAGTCGTTGGGAATCTCATCGGGTCAATCCTTGCCTATTATGTCGGCAGAGCCGGGGGCAGGAGGCTGCTCGATAAGTACGGTAAATATATTCTTTTGAATGCACATCATCTGGAACAGGCGGAACGCTGGTTTGCGCGATTTGGGGAGGGAACTGTATTTTTCACACGGATGCTGCCTTTTATAAGGACGTTTATCTCTTTACCTGCAGGGGTTGCCGGCATGAAATCCTGGAAATTTGTAGTATTCACTTTTCTTGGCTGTATTCCCTGGAACATCGCCCTTGTATATCTCGGATACCGGCTGGGAGGGAACTGGAGCATTGTAGAGCAGTATTTACATCCGGTGAGCTATGCTATATGCGGAGTTGTGGTGCTGCTGCTGGCATGGTGGCTGTTGCGCAGAAAAAAGGAACGGGCGGCATAGGTTTCCGACTTGTACTTTCGTATGCTGCATGAAATGTCGTATGATAAGTACATTCTGGAACTATAAGAGACAGGGTGATTACCGGATATGTCCATTCGTTTGAAATTTCGGCTGTCTTATGCGGCAATGCTGATCGTTCCGCTGCTCCTGCTTCTCCTGACGGCCTCGCTGCTGACAATCGTCTATCATGGTGATGTACAAAGCCTGAAAAGCACATATGAGAATAAATTTGAAGGTATTGAAGAGAGGGATACCCGCAATCTGATCAAGCACACCTTTATGCAAAATACAGATTTGCTTACGGACACCGCTTTTTTGGACGATTTGTCAGCGGATATGCTCAAGAAGAACACTTCACTATTCATCCGCTCTGACCAGAAGACACTGTATGCTTCAAAGGGTCTTCTGCTTGAACAGGGGTTGTTGGATGAACTGCCAGCTTTCAAGAATGCAGGGGTTCATGAAGAACCTTTTCGGAAGAAGTATAATAATGACTGGTATCAAATCGCTCAATTTGACTTATTATCGAAAGCATCAGAGCCCGTAAGTATTTTTCTGATCAACAAAACGGATCCTCTGGTTCACTTCGTGAGGACTTTTTTTCCGATTCTGTTCCTTTCTACCGTAGTCATCTTGCTGCTGACGCATACGCTGTTGACCACCTATATGTCCAGAAAGATTATCCGTCCCTTACTGGAACTGCGCGAAGCGGCGGGGCTAGTGACTGAGGGGAATTTGGACTTCAGGGTGAAAATTGACAGCAAGGATGAGCTGGGTCAGCTTGGGATGGCTTTTGAAGAAATGAGATCAAGACTTCAGCAATCACTTCTCATGCAGCAGCAATATGAATCCAATCGCAAAGAGCTGATCACGAATATTTCCCATGATTTAAAGACACCCATCACTGCCATTAAAGGCTATGTGGACGGAATATTGGAAGGCGTGGCGGATTCGCCGGAAAAAAATGAAAAATACATGCGTACGATTGCCGCCAAGGCCGGTGAAATGGATCATCTGATTGATGAATTGTTTCTGTACTCGAAGCTGGATATGCAGAAGCTGCCCTTTTCTTTTGAATCTGTACCCATTCTGCCCTTCCTGAAGGACTGGGCTGAGGAGCTAGAGGTGGAGCTGGAGAAACAGGAGGTTGATCTGCAAATTGATATGAACGGCGGGGAAGCGGCACGGATATCGGTAGACCGTGACTCATTCAAGCGTGTGCTAGGCAACATCATTCAGAACAGTCTAAAGTATATGGATAAGCCTGAGAAAAGAATCACGGTGCAGACTCTGGTTGAGGGAAAGAACTTTACGTTGGCCATTGGTGATAATGGGCCGGGCATTCCCCCGGAAGCGGCCGGGCATATCTTTGAACGGTTTTACCGGGCGGAACAGTCCAGGAATACGAATACCGGCGGCAGCGGACTGGGCCTTGCCATCGCCAGACAGATTATTCTGGAGCATGGGGGAACGATTCATGCGGACAGTAAGGAAGGCGCAGGGACGGAGATCCGCATTGTTTTACCGATCGAAGAAGGAGGCGCAGGAGAATGAAGCGGACGATATTGATTGTGGAAGATGAGCCTTCGATTGCCGAGCTTCAGCGGGATTATCTGGAGATGAATGGATATCAGACCGAAATCGCCGTAAACGGAGAACAAGGCCTGGAGCTCAGCCTTAGCGGGAAGTTCGAGCTCATTGTGCTGGATGTCATGCTGCCCAAGCTGAACGGTTTCGAGGTATGCAAAAGGATTCGCGGCGAGCTTGATATTCCTATCCTGATGGTCACCGCCAGACGGGAGGATATCGACATTGTGCGCGGGCTGGGTCTTGGAGCGGATGATTATATGACCAAGCCCTTTAAACCCGCTGAACTGGTTGCCAGAGTAAAAGCCCATTTGTCCCGATATGACCGCCTCAAGGGCCGGGGATCATCCACGAGTGAGCTGGAAATCAGGGGGCTCAGACTGAATCCGGACTCCCGCCGTGCTTTTGTCCGGGATGAGGAGGTGTCGCTCACCACGAAGGAATTCGATCTGCTCTACTTTCTTGCATTACATCCCAATCATGTATTCAGCAAGGATCAGCTCTTTGAGCGGCTATGGGGAGTTGACTCTCTCGGAGATACCCAGACGGTAACCGTGCATATCCGCAAGCTCCGCGAGAAAATCGAAGAGGATTCTGCCAATCCGCTATACATCGAAACACTTTGGGGCGCCGGATATCGGTTCCGCTCCTGAATATAAGCAAAAAAGCCAAAGCCTTCGGGATGCTTTGGCTTTTTTTGTGTGCTCCGGAGTTAAGAATTATTTAAGGGTCTGTTCACAGGTATTTTAGATTTATCCTTTACTCTAAATTAGCGTGAAAGCTTACTGGAAAAGGATAAAAGGTTACGCCAAGGGGGAGAAGGCATGGAAAGCATAGCCAAGCTGACAGGAGTGAGCAAAGAATTCCATAGCGGTAGAGGGATTAGCGGTGTGAATTTGACACTGAGCAAGGGAGATATCTACGGATTACTCGGACCCAATGGTGCAGGTAAAACTACGCTTCTGAAAATGCTGACCGGACTGCTTACTCCGAGCTTTGGGAGCATTTCATTGTTTGGACAAGATCTGGATCAATCCTTCGCATCGAGTATGAGGAAGGTAGGCTGCATGATCGAATCCGCCGATTTTTACGATTATGTCACAGCACGCCAATATTTAAAGCTGAATGCAAGCTTCTATCCGGAGCTGCCGCCCCAGCGGCTGGATGAAGTGCTGGAAGCCGTGGGTCTGGCCGCTTTTGCCAAAGAGAAAATAAGACACTTCTCCACTGGTATGAAGCAAAAGCTGGCCATGGCCTCATCCATCCTGCACTACCCGGAATTTGTGATCTGGGATGAGCCAACCAATGGACTGGATATTGAAGGCGTAGTTCATTTTCGTGCTCTGGTTAAGCAATTATCGGCTGAACAGGGAATCACCTTTCTGATTTCCAGCCACATGATTCATGAATTGGAACAGCTCTGCAACAGAGTGGGCATTCTGCATCAAGGCGTGCTGGTACGTGAAGGGAATGTGCATGAACTGCTTGCGGACAATATTTCTCTCGAGCAATATTACATTGCCGAGCTGCAAAAGGGAAAGGAGCTGATGGATAATGGAGGGCTTAACAGCAGCAATTAGAAACGAACTGCAGCTCATGATCTACCGCAAAAAAACTATCATCTTCATCTTGGTATCCGTCATCCTTCCAGTACTGCTGATTTTACTTTTCCATTCTCTGCAGCCGATATTGGGGATTGTTGCCGTCAGTCCTTCCTATCCGGTTCAAATGCTGGAGATATACACCGTCTTCTTGATCCCCTTGTTCATGATGGTGGAGATTGCTGATTTATTCCCACAGGAAATTTCATCACGTACCTTGAAGCTGGCGCTGCTGCGGCCAGTCACAAGACTCGGAGTATACACTGCCAAATTTCTTGTTCTTGGCATAGCCATCGGCATTCTGCTATTGCTCTTGGGAACGGCAAGCACACTGTGCAACCTGCTGTTCGGGACTCCGGGTACGGGCAGTCTCCATATCTTCAGTCTGTTGAAAGCCTACGCTGCTGCGTTCCTGTCTATGTGGTCTCTTGCAGCCTTGTTCGTATTTACGGCTCAATTTTTCCGCAGTGCCGCAGGATTTCTTGTTTTTTCCATTCTGTTATACACCGGGGCCAAAACGGTTCCTTACTTGATTAACGGCTTCGCTTTTTTTTCAATAACATCCTATACAGACTGGTATTCACTATGGTTAAGCCATACCGTTTCCACGGGCAGACTTGCCACCACCACCTTATTCTTATTGTCCGGCTTGTTTTTGTTTGTAACGCTGGGCTATATCTTTTTTGACCGGAAGGAGGTATAGCCAGGAAGTTGCGCAGGTGGAAATACCACAATTCAGGTTACAAATGAAAGGGGAGTCCTTCAATGATAGGAGCAGAAGCATTGGATATGAATGAACGCCAAATATGGAGCAAGGTTCCACAGGTTACGATTTTTTTCTGGATCATTAAAATTATGGCCACCACGGTGGGAGAAACAGCAGCAGACTTTCTGAATTTCAACCTGAATTGGGGCTTAACGCTCACCACCCTGGTGATCACCGGCCTGCTGATCATCTCACTCTTCTTTCAGATGTCCTCTACCAAATACGTACCCTCGTTATATTGGCTGGCCGTCGTACTGATCAGCGTAGTGGGGACACTGATTACTGACAACCTTGTAGACAATCTCGGAGTGCCACTGGAATCAACGACAATTTACTTCTCACTGGCGCTGGTTGTAACCTTTGTGGCTTGGTACGCCAATGAGAAGACCCTGTCGATCCATTCGATTACCACAAAAAAACGGGAAGCCTTTTACTGGCTGGCCATTCTCTTTACGTTTGCCCTGGGTACCGCAGCCGGAGATCTTGTTGCCGAAAGTCTGGATCTCGGGTACTGGATTTCGGCAGTCATTTTTGCCGCACTGATTGGTGCCGTAACGCTGGCGCACTTTCGCCTCAAGCTGAACGCTGTCACAGCCTTCTGGATGGCTTATATACTGACCCGCCCTTTGGGAGCGTCGCTGGGTGATTATCTGTCGCAGCCCCGCAGCGAAGGCGGACTCCAGCTGGGTACTACCGGTACCAGTATCATCTTTATCGCAATCATCCTGGGACTGGTCCTTTACTTGACGAAAACCAAGAAAGACCAGGTTTTACTATAGATTCTCAGAGTTCATATGGAATTAAGAATTCCAATCTGAATCCTGTAGTGCCTAATAATTTAAGATTTATTTAATAGTCTCTTCATTGCGAATTTAGGATTATCGCTTAGGCTTGGATTGCAAGAAAATTCAGCATTGGAAGGAAGGTTCAAGAATGAAGAAGAAGTGGCTATTGACCGGAAGTGCAGTTGGGATTAGCGGTGCTGTAATGTTAGCTACTGGACTTACTGCGTTTGCAGGGACCTCGGGTTATGATGATTACAAGGCTGCGCTCAAGAATACCACGCAGAATCTGACAAGTGTTACGGTTCAGGCAGATGCGGTTCTTAAGGACAATGGTTCCCTGATTAGCCAGGCCCAGAGCAACTTGAAGGCAAGTCGGCAAAATGAAGCCGTGAGCGGAACCGTCAAGATCAGCGGGAAAACAAATGCCCAGACTATCAGTCTTTACAGTCAGCCTGACGGGCAAGTCTGGAAGAGCGATGCTTCGGATATTTATTATGTGAAGCAGGACAAGGATAGGGAGGATCATCGGAAAGCAGGGATGGAGACCAAGGACAAGGCTTGGTTCAGCTCCCAGGCAGAGACGGTCATTGATGCATTGATCGGAAATTTGAAGAATGAGATCACATCCACTACGGGAGAGGACGGTTCCAAGGATATTTCACTCCAGCTAGACAACGCACAAATCCCGGCTGTGGTGCAAGCCCTCGCACCGGTTGCTTTCAAACATCTTTCGGAACAGTCCAAATGGGAGCGTTCCACTGAGAGCGGTAGAGCAGCGAAGCCAAGCGATCCTGAGAAGCTGTTTCGGCAAAGTCTGTTTAACGCCAAGGATATTGCTCTGACAAATGGCGTCCAGATTCAAAGCCTCAGCTTGCATGCGGTAATTAGTCCTGCCAATGAAATTCAGCGCCAGCAATTTGACATCACTTTTACCGGACAGGATGCCCAAGGAGCTTCACATACATTAACTGCTAGCCTGGATGTCCAGTTGTCTGCTATTAATGGAACAACTCCTGATTCGGTTGACTTAACAGGTAAGCAAGTGGTGCAGGTGAAGGACGATCATGAGGGCAGACATCACGAATAAGCCGGAGTAGCTGACAACTTTTTTGTGAAAATATTAGAAAGACGCGGATAAGAGCAGTATTGTTCTTATCCGCGCTTCTATGAATAGCCCTATCAATAATTACAGCAGAGAGGAGCCAGCTATACATGCATGATTACATCATTGCTATCATTCAAGGCATTGTCGAGGGGATTACAGAATTTCTGCCGGTATCCTCCACAGGCCATCTCATCTTAAGCGGAGAGCTCCTTGGATTCAAAGGAGAAAAAGCAGAGACCTTCGAAATCATTATTCAGCTTGGAGCCATTCTTGCCGTGGCAGTCATTTACTGGCGGCGGATTCTTGGCTTGCTGGGATTAGTAAAAGTGGATTCCGAGAATGGAAATACGAATGCGAAGCAGAAATTGAACCTGATCCATGTTATCCTGGCCTGCTTGCCTGCTATGGTGCTGGGACTCGTCCTGCATTCCTTCATCAAAACGTATTTGTTCTCTCCCTATACAGTGCTCGCAGGACTTGTTATGGGAGGCTTGTTCATGCTGCTTGGTCAATACAAACGCACTGCAGTACAGGCAGAGAATATTGATCAGCTATCCTACAAGCAAGCGATCACCATCGGTTTGTTCCAGTGCCTGTCCTTATGGCCGGGCTTCTCCCGTTCGGGAGCAACGATTGCCGGGGGCCTGCTGGCAGGTGCGGGCTACAAAGCGGCAACCAATTTCTCCTTCCTCATTGCCATTCCGATGATGGTAGCCGCAAGCGGTTATGAGCTGCTAAAAAGCTACCATACCCTAACGGCAGCCGACGCCGGATTTTTTATCACCGGATTTATTGTCGCCTTTGCCCTTGCCCTACTCGCCGTGATTACCTTCCTGAAGCTGCTTGAACGGCTGAAGCTCGCACCGTTTGCGTACTACCGGTTTGTGCTTGCTGCAGTATTTTTAATCTATCTGATCAGCAAATAATTTAAGGTTTGTTCTGCATTCTTACCTTATTTTGATGGGCTGGGCATCTTTGCTTTTCCCAAGGGTGTTCAGTCCATACATATCTTCAAGGGTGCGGAGCAATGAGTAATGATTAGTTTTTATGGTATAAGAGCCTTTCTTGACCTTAGCGCCAACTATAAAGGTTGGTATTTTGTTATGCTCACTCATATCATCTTCATCCCAGGTAACGATAAGAAGACTATTGTTGTTAGCGGCCCAGCCGGCATAGGCAGACAGATGACTCTTGAGCCACTGGTCCGCAGTCTTAATGCTGCCGTCATGCATGTCATTATTTAGATTCGGTATGACAAAAGAAACGGTCGGGAGCTGATTGAAATCCTTGGGAAAGCTGGTTAACGGCATGTTGATGCTGGACGGCAGATTGGAGAAATTGACCCAAGGGTTATGTTTTCTTGCATATTTTGTTCTCAGGTCATAAGGACCGGTATATCCCACCTCGGGCAGGCCTTCTGAATAGCCGCCAAAGGTATACCCGTGACTAATAAGCTCAGAAGCCAAATTGGCATGGTTCGTCGGGGGATGGGACAAGTCGTCTGTTACACCCTGATTGGAGCCGGAGAACAGCTCAATATAATTCGGCTGACTTGGATGCGTGATGGCATAGTGATTGGTGAGGCTCAATCCTTGTTTAGCCAAGCTGTTCATATATGGAGCTGAAGAGTTATTCAGAATTTTCCGTGAGGAATGATTTTCTTCGATTACTATGACAATATGATCATACGCAGATTTTGAAGCCGGGACCGGCTGGGCAGCAGTTGCTGATCTGGGATGAACGAGGGAACTCGCTCCCAAAGTACATAAAGCTATTGAAGCTATGATTAATTTCGATTTAAACATATTTCCTCCTCTTTTCTGGGCAGCCTACTGGAATACTCTTCATACTAAACTCCATTTATTAAAACTTTATTAACTAGCCTCATGTATGTGATGGACTGAATGCTTATAATATAGGGTGCTGATTATTGATAGATTTAATGAGAGGAGAGATGCACTGTGAGTGCTGTATTTGAAATACATAATCTGGCCAAATTCAATTGGGAGGCTGGAGCGCAGGGGGAGAGCAGGTATTTGTTCTCACGTATCTCTGCTGAAATCACCAAGCCGGAGCGGGTTGCGCTTATCGGCGCTTCTGGACAGGGGAAAAGCACACTGCTGCGGATATTGGCCTTGCTGGACATACCAGATGAAGGAGATTTGCTGCTGAACGGCGCTTCATTTAAAAATTCAAATCCGCGTGAATGGCGAATGGCGGTTGCTTATGTGGCCCAACAAGCGGTAATGCTGCCAGGCAGCATCGAGGATAATTTGCGTACGATCAGCAGACTGCATGGACAGCCCTATGATGCTGCACTTGGTACACAGCTTATGGAACAGCTTGGACTTGACCACTTGGACCTTGCCAAAAAAGCAGAGGATTGCTCCGGCGGGGAGAAACAACGCATCTCATTGATCCGCACGCTGCTGCTTCGGCCAAGCATTCTTTTGCTGGATGAGGCCACAGCCTCACTGGATATAGACAGTACAAGGAAGGTCGAAGCACTGTTGATGAACCGGCATAAGGAAGAAGGAACAACCCTGATTTGGGTCACCCATGATCTGGAGCAGGCCCATAGAATCAGCAATCGAACCTGGGTTATAGACAAAGGCGGGATGCAGGAATACAGCAGTGCTGCTTTCTTTGATCAGCCCGTGGGAGGAGCCGTGCATTCATGACACTAACCGCACTAAGCTTTACCCTTCTGTTTGTTATGGGAACCATGCTGGTCTCCATCTGGCAAAAGCTCGGCCTGGAAAAAGATATTGCCGTTGGAACCATACGGTCAGCGATTCAGCTCCTGGCAGTTGGTTACGTGCTGCAGTTTATTTTCCAGGCTGAGCATATGATTTATGTCGTCTTGATTATTGTCTTTATGATCGGTGTCGCCTCATGGAATGCAGCCAAGAGAGGGAAGGGATTGCCCGGACTGGTCTGGAGAATTGCTGTGGCGATTTTAGCTATGGAGCTTTTGATGATGGGGATACTGCTTGGCCTGCATATTATCAAAGCCACACCGCAGTATATCATTCCAATCAGCGGAATGACCATCGGCAGTGCAATGGTCGTCTCCGGGCTGTTCATCAACCACCTCAAGCATGAAATGCAGCAGAACAAGGGAGAAATCGAAACGCTGCTGTCGCTTGGAGCCACGGCTCAGCAGGCCATGCAGAAGGTTAGGGCGAGAGCCGTGAAATTCAGTATGATCCCTACGATTGACGGCATGAAGACGGTGGGCCTTGTTCAGCTCCCCGGAATGATGACCGGGATGATTATTGCCGGAGCCGATCCGGTAATAGCCGTGCGTTACCAGATTCTTATTGTGTTCTCCTTCACCGCGTCTGCGGCAATTACGAGCATGCTGCTGAGCATGCTGATCTACCGGCTGTTCTTCACCGCTGATCTGCGGCTGAAGCTGCCTGGTAATGTGGATTAAGCACTATAAAAATGGGAAGCATAGGTGGAGAAAGCGAGGGGTGCCTATGAAAAGGTTCGGGGAAATTCTTCGACGATTGCAGATTGTACAGCTTTTCTCAGCTCTTTACCGCTATAAGCTGGTTCAGATCATTATTCCTGCAGCGGTGATTCTGTTCATTTACTGGGAGGGGAAGAAGGAATTCCGAAGAATTGACTGGGTCGGCACTCTTCACATTCTTCACCGTATGAAGCCGGCGACTGTACTTCTACTGTTTGGATTTGCGCTGATCTCGGTTGCGGCGGTTAGTCTATACGATTTTGTTCTCCGGCGTCATTTCTGTATTCCACTCCGTTTCTGGGAGACCTTTCGATATTCATGGATCGCTAATACCTCCAATAGTGTCATCGGCTTCTCCGGGATTGCCGGAGCCGCTTTGCGGACATTCCTATACCGAAAGCGGAAAATTCCTGCGAAGACCATTACTGCATCCATCGCTTTCCTCTCCACAATTACAATAACCGGACTTTCTGTACTCTCATGGGCTGGCATTCTCGGCGTATTGCCTATGAAGCCTGTCCTACAATCGCATCCCTGGACGATCTATGCGGTATGGGCAACCGCCTTGTATTTACCTGGGTACTTGATATTGCAGCGTACGTCATTTTACGCAAAGTGGTTGAACCGGAACCTGCCCCGGATGAATGCAGCTACAATCGTAGCCTCTGTTGGCGCTTCCTTATTGGAGTGGGCTTTTGCGGGAATTTCCTTCTGGCTCATCGGCTCCTGCTTTCTTCCTGCACTTTCTCTTGCTCAGGCACTTGGCATCTATACACTCTCAGCGATTACCGGCCTGCTCAGTATGGCTCCGGGCGGTATCGGCGGCTTCGATTTAACCGCTCTGCTGGGACTCCAACAATTGGGTTACCCATCCGACAAGACGGCTGCCGTCCTTGTTCTATTCCGTTTGCTGTACTACCTTTTCCCTTGGGTGATCGGTCTTATTCTAGCTGCATTTGATTTTGCCAGGGAGCGTGAAGGAGAGAGCGGGCGGGACAATGTGGGCTTCGAGAGCGTGTTGAACAACTGGCAAAAGATATGGCAATTTCCAACCCGGCTCGGAGTTGTCGGGGAGATCGGGGCTTGGTCGCTGGGCAAGCTTGTATTTGCAAGTGGCATCGTGCTTTTACTCTCTGCCGCTACACCCGGTCTGCTCAATCGGCTGCAATTTACCGAGGAGCTGCTGTCGGCTCCACTGATGAGGTTGTCCCATCAATTAAGTGTAATCATTGGCCTATTGCTGCTCGTACTTTCCTGGGGGATTTCGCATCGGGTAAAGCGGGCGTACCGGCTGACTCTATTCTTTCTTTGTGCCGGTGCACTGTTCACATTTACCAAGGCGTTTGATTTTGAGGAAGCGATCTTCCTGCTCATCGTGGCATTGCTGCTTTGGATATCACGAAACCGGTTTTTCAGAGTCGCTACACCCTTTGATCAAGGAAAAGCAGCCCTTTGGGGGCTTGTAACGCTTCTGGCTGCCTATGTCTACGATTTGATTGCTACGGGGATTCCGCCTGCGATCCTTAAGCATTGGTCTTCGAGTGCGAAGCTAATGTGGCTTATTAATCCGAAACAGCATGCTGCGGCTGCAATTGCAGGTCTGGTAATGGCTTGGCTGCTGATCACACTTTTTTTCATTCTTAGGCCAAACCGGTTAGCCAATAAAGGGGCTTCTGCTGCAGAACGGGCCAGATTGCACAGATTCCTTGAGCACGAACAAGGCAACCTGCTGACCCACGTATTATTTGCCGGAGATAAAAGCTTTTTTTGGGCATGCAACGATCAGGTGTTGATCCCCTATGCCATTGTCCGCAGGGAATTCGTCGTTCTTGGTGATCCCATAGGTAAAGAGAATTTGGTCAGTGAAGCCATTCAGGAAAGTCAGCGCTTTGCAGATCTTTATGATTTAACGGTTGTGTTCTACCAGGTTTCTCCGCATTACCTTCCAATTTATCATGAGAATGGCTACCGTTTCTTTAAATTGGGTGAAGAGGCTTTGGTTTCTTTGGAACACTTTACCCTTAGCGGTAAACCAAGCGCAAATCTGCGTAGCGTTACTAACCGGTTCGAACGTGAGGGCTTCCGCTTTGAGGTCGTACAACCTCCTCATCCAGAGGATTTAATGAAACAGCTGTATGAAATTTCGCAAAAGTGGCTGGATGGAAAAAAGGAAAAGGGATTTTCGCTCGGCTGGTTCGATGCGGACTACTTGCAGCAATCCACACTCAGTTTATTGTATAGTCCAAGTGGTGAGATCATTGCGTTTGCCTCTTTGGCACCCAGCTATGATAATGGCGACACACTGTCAGTGGATCTCATGCGCCATCTCCCGGTTACGCCTAACGGAACCATGGATCATTTATTTGTCAGCCTATTAAAATGGGCAAAGGAACAGGGGTATGCATACTTTAATTTAGGCATGGCCCCGCTATCAAGCGTAGGGCAAACTCAGTCCGCCATCCGGGAAGAGAAGCTTGCCCATTTAGTTTTTAAGCATGGAGGCCATTGGTATGGATTCCTGGGCCTTAGAAAATACAAAGAAAAGTTCTCTCCAGTCTGGGAGCCCCGCTATCTCGCGTATCCTTCTTCGGTTTCGCTGCCGATCCTTCTGCTGGAGCTGGTAAGGCTCATTGCCCGCCGGCCCAAAAAGGGGTAATTGCCGTAGAGTCCTTAAGCTGGGTGATAGAATCATTATTGAATTTGGAACAACTCCGTGAATCTGATCTTTGTTGGTTGTTGTTTCTATTGAACTTTTTCCGGAATATTATGCAGAAATGTTTATTCTGCTTCCTGGGGGAATTAGTACTAGAAAAGGATTTTTTCGATCAGTATAATTATTTTGTTTCTTTATCTCTACTAATTACTAAATGTAGCTATGAATTGAGCTGGATACAGCTGCTGGAACCGCTGGCTGCGCTAGATCCGGCAGCGGTCATAGATCATATTCGAAAGGGAGCGCCACTTGTGCGACCATGTTCCGCTTTTCCATTGTAGACGAGGGCCGTGTATCTGATCTTTGGAGCTACAAAGTCGGTGTTCCAGCCAATGCAATCAAAATGGTTATCAGGATGGATTAATATGAATTAAACTGAACAGATATACATAAAGCAAGGTGAAAATCCGATGATCCTATTTATAGGTGATATTTGAAATAAATCCCTATATTTTCAATCTGCTGATAGATACAAGGGAAGAAGTAAAGTTTATTTGGAGGTGTAAACTAACTATATTTTTTATTGCTTTAAGCCCAATTAGAGTAGGTACGCAGGTTTTTAGTTATAGGTGGAAATTTCAATTGGTGGAGGTAACTTATTCAAAGTAACTCACTATGGTTCTTTGGAGACGTGAATGAAAGTACAAGCATTTTCCGCTATCACGATCAAACTCCCTATATGAATGTTCAATATATATGTGAAAGGGTGTTTGAAATTAGGAAATACATAAAGGTTATTATTTCTATTTTAGTTAATCTTATTTCGGGATTTTTCAGTTGCGCTGGATTTCTAGGATACAATTTAAATGGGTATCTTTCAGGTAATGATGAAGCAAGGATGATCAGCTTAGGGATATCAATAATAAGTTTAATGTTATTCATTTCATCGTTAATTTGGTCGAAGTATTATCTTTACTGTATTGTTTCGTTTCTGCTTTCTGTAATGATATGTATATTTTACGTCTCTATATAAAATTATGAAGGTTGTTGGGTTGATCGTGAAAAAAATCTCCTCGAACTACAATAAAGGAGGAAAAGGAAAAACAAAAGGTTAGGTCTGAGAAGTCCGGATTACACCAGAAACAACCTTCAAGCTTGCGCTTACCCCACTTGATCTTGTAATCGTTCAGCCATACCTCAAGTCCTTCGACAATCCTGGCCTCAACAGAATCATAACGGCTGCTGCGTGTAGGACAACCGACCGTACTGCAGCGGAAATGAGCTGGTTGTTTGGTGTACGACCGGTAAACTATTGTCATTCCGCATTCGGAACACTTTACCAGTCCGGCCAGTGCTGAAGTCATTCGTGGTTTGCCGTCGATGTTGAACTGGTGCGGAGAATGGTGGTGTTCTGAGAGCCTCCGATTTGCCTTCAGAAAGGTTTCGTTGTCGATAATGGGTTGGTGCTTCCCTTGAACATCAACCCACTCTTCGCGGCTCCTACGGCGTGAGGTTCGGTGTTTGCTTCCATCCTTGCTTTTCATTTGTTCTTTCTTTCCCCATTGAATTCTTCCAATGTAAACTTCGTTCTTAAGAATAGTTAAGACGGAAGAAGCTGACCAACTACCACCCTTATATGAGGGTATCTTAAGACGTTCTAATTCCGAGGCGATTTTACTGCCGCCTTTCTGTTGCTCCGGATCTTCATGGGTGTACCAGGAGAAAATTTGTCTTACGATATCAGCCTGTTCCGGATGAGGGGTTAAAGTACGGCCACGGCTATCCGGGAGATTCTCGACCAGGTATCCGAAAGGAGGGCGAGTCCCCAAGAAATTCCCTTCCTCAGCAGCACGCTTCCGGCCTCCCTGCATCCGGCGGGTAATAATCTTAAGTTCTTTACGGGCCATAAAGGCTTCGAATTCGCTGTATTCTTCATCAAATTCATCCATTAGATCATACGTTTTCCGTGGAGTTATTATTTTAGTCTTGGATGAGCGGAACGTCTCCAGGATTAATCCTTGCTCTTGCATATTGCCGCGTCCAAAACGGTCAATATCCATAGCCAGTACAGCATCATACTCACCTGATTCGACCTCTTTTAACAGCTGCAGCATTTCGGGACGGTGGACTAGGGTCTCACCGCTGACAATCTCTTCCCGAATCCGAATGATATTTACTTTCATATGTTTGGCAAGTTTAAGTAAAGCTGTCTTATGTTTAGCCAGAGTCTCGCCTTCGCCGCGCCGCTCAGCATCTTCATCTGCTCTGGATTTTCGCAAGTAGAGAGCTACATCCATTATGTACATCCCCTTTGAGTTATAGGAAAATATTTATGGATGTATTATACGGGGATGAGTATAAAAAATTACTGATTTTCGTGGATTGTGCAGAAAGAAAATGAAGTTGTAGACTGGGGAAATAAAGCCCTAGACTGTCGAGGGTATTAATCTAACGAGCAGGATAGCGGAGGATTCTTAGCTTCAAAATTAATAAAAGGGATTAATCCAATTGTTGCAGAATTCCCCAATGAGCACTTTAGAAAAGAATAGAGAAGAAGTGATAGAATTACGCTTTTTTGATTTTAAGGAAATTCCTTTTGAAATAAGTCCACCCGATTTGCCAATAATCAAGCAATTCCTGTTGCACTCTAACGGGAAACGTTAGTTCAATAAACCAAAGGTAGTCTAGGACTTTTTTCAGTTCAAGACTGCTTTTGGTTTTTTATATTGTAGTCAATTTAATGCCTTAGTGTCTTCGGAGAAAAGGAGTCTTCACGTTCGGATGTAAAATGACATGCCCTAATTCATGAGCACAAGTGAAACGTTGATCCTGCTGAGGGGCTGTGTAATCGCAACTAACCGCTTGGTTTCTTCATCCATTGGTTCCCCGTTAAAAGCTAATGCCTCGTTTGATTCGAGATCAGTAAGCATGCGTTCAAGGTCTTTGCCGATGTCTTTTTCGTCTTGGCAGTGAGATTGTAGTAAGCCTTAGCGCTGTTCTTACTTAGGCTTTCTTCTTCACTCTCCTTTTTTTTACTTGGTCGATCAGCTCACCACTGCCCAACCGTCTTCATTAAGATGTTCGTAAAATGAACAATTTAATTTTGAATTATTGTTATTCAAAAAATTAAAAAAAGGGGGTGAGAAATCATGGTTGTCCCTCGATCATCCCGGCATACACATAAGGCCAGGGGGGTGCTGGCATGATTGTTGCAACCTATACATTTGGTGAGACAAAGGTTCATATCTGCGATGACCATCTTGTTACAGACCCGGATGAACGGGAGAGAGTAGAAATTGCGATTGCTGATGCTGCTTGGGCATGCCTACAAGACAAAGTAGATCTGGAATGAAGCAAACATTATCATTATAGCCTTTATAAATTGTATATAAGGAACAAATTCATAATCTGAACTCATTCAAATTGAAATATTCTGAAGCAGAGTCTGGAAGTCATTAGAAAGAAGATAGGAGCAAGTGGAATGGGGAAATTATTAAGCATTGCCCAGCGTCTGGTGAAAAAGGCACGAGAAATTGACGCAATTAAAGAAGAGCGACATTCGTTGTTTTCAAAAAATAGAAGCCAATGAAGAGCAAATCATTCAAATGCATTACAAAATGGAGTTTAAAAGGCTTGAATGTATGTACTTAAAGCAAGAGCAAATGAAGGAGGATATGGTGTACCGGAAGTTGAAGAAATCAACGAAAATAACAGCTGCCGTAGAACAAGAACTGATGATCATTAGGGAGCACTTGGAGAAAACGGGTAAATCATCTTTCAGTGCTTGCGATGAAAAAGTGGAACGGATTTCTGGCTCAGTCCTTACGGATTATCTAGAGACGGTTCAGGACTTTAATAGATCTCAACTAAAGGACAGAAAGGATGAATAGTTAAAGCCCATGTATTTCCAGAGCTTTTTTCATATGGGATTGCAGGAGGACGTATTTAGACAGTTTGAAGATCAAGTCGTAGAGTGGTCTTTTGAGAATTCACGTTTGAATAGAATGGAAAAGAGTCATGAATCATGAGTATTGATAGAGTCAGCGGTGCTTTGTTAGGATGGGTAGGTGCGCTATTCATACTATCCCTTATATCACCCAATCCTACAATAGTGTAATCATGTTACGCGGCGGCTTCGCCAATTGCTTAGATGACCACGTCCCATGTACGGTTTTCAGAAGTTCAAGTGAGCCACTTCTTTCAGAGTGAAACAAGTACGGATGATCTTTGATGAAGGATGCCCGGCGTTTGTTACGATAGGTAAAATTGTACAATGAGTGGAATCTATTTACAAATGAAAGAATATAGTGCTAATATAATGTAAATAAATTCAATAGCTCTCATATATGCTCAGAAATAAGGCCTGAGCATTTCTACCGGATTATCTGACTATGGGGGATCTAACTTCAATATAAAACCATGCTTTGTTTGTTCACGAGATTTTCTTCAGTGTGCTTTCATCATGTTCTTGTGTCTAAATTTAGGCTATGAATTTTATTGAGCGGGATTCCTTATGGAATTCCGCTTTTATGCGTTTTGATGAGGACATTATCTGTGATTTATTAGAGTTATAAAATTTATATAATTCTTATAACAACTAATAAAGTTAGTTTCTTTTCGGAATCATAGTTGCTGGACATCCATGGTTCTGCCATCATCATGCCAAATTGCTGGAAGAGGATGTACTTATGGCTTGGCATATCGCATGCTCAGTAAAGACTAATTGTACAGTAATTGTTAGCGGTGGAAACTGACTGTACCCTTCTTTTCTCAAAGGAAAGGTGTTTCTTACATTAATAAAAGAAGGTGAGATCATGGCTGACAGCATTGAACAAGTTCATGAGATTATAAGGGAATGTACGAAATTGGGTTATGCACTCAAACAAGTGGCTTGTCTAAATCAAAAAACATTATTTAGCGTTCAAGAGGTTAATGCTTATGGTGAAAGAAGTTTGATGATTGATCTCGTACTTGAAGAACTTTGTCTAAACTTTTTTAAGGGTATTCCGGCTGTCCGTAATATTATCAGTGAAGAAAGTGGTTATCTGGACTTTAACCGGGGGAGGTTTACTGTAATCCTTGATCCTCTGGACGGTACTAAAAATTTTACTATGGGTTTATCTTACTACGCCTGTTCAATAGCTATTTTGGACGAGAATGGCGAAGTATGTGGGGCATATGTAATTAATTTAGCTAATGGTCATGAATACACTGCTATCAAAGGAAAAGGCGCATTTCGAAACGGACAGCCGATCCATACTTTGATGCAGCAACGGCTGAATCAGGGAGACGGCATATTTGTTGGATTAGCAAAGACGGAATGGGGGCTGCAAGCCATGAAAAGGGTAATTCTTCAGCTTAAGAGCTACAGGGCTATGGGATGTGCGGCACTGGATCTCTGCTGTTTGGCGAGTGGTGCTGCTTCGGTTTTTGTTGATATCAGCTATACGGCGAAACTGGTTGATGTTCTTGCTTCATCCCTGATTCTTGAGGAAGCGGGAGGTTGGGTTACTACTGAGAAGGGGACTTCCATCACACTACTGACTACACAAGGAAATATCACCGAAATTACTCTTCAGCAAAAATTTTGTACTCTTGGAGCTTCCAATGCTTCTTTACAGGAGATTTTAATGGATACAATCGGATTGCAGGGATCGGTCTGGCTATGAATAAAAAACTAGGAATAATGGTGTAGGCAAAACCACAATGATAGAAATGCTTGCGGAAAAGTTACGTAATGAAGGGAAGGAGGTTCTTTTAACTATGTAGCCAACGCCAGAAATGCGTCAGCTTCATATTTTTAAAACTTTTATTTATGAACCTGAAAAACGTCATCTGGTTGATTACAACGCCCTGCAAATGTACATGTTCGCAGACCGCTTGCAGCATTATAGAGAGATTATTGAGCCTGCTCTACAAATGTCGTCGATCAGGTGGGACTTGCGATGTCTATGTGGAACCGCATGTTTGCTGTACCAGCCTGAGTTAATTACCCTTGCAGCGCTGCCCTACCGCTTATTGGCGCGATTATGACTTTGAGCTTTTTAAGAGGAAAGGGCCTGCACGGCTTCATGATTCGCAAAGAACTTAAACCTTTCGGAAAATCCAGCATTATTGAAGGAAATCTACCTTCAGGCAGTCGAGTGCTGCTGATTGACGATGTGACGGGTGCAGGTTCAGCTGCGGCAAGATGTTGTGAAATATTACACGAACTGGGCATAGAAGTGGAAGGGTATTCATCAATCGTTGACCGTCAAGAACAGGCTGGTCACAATTTGCGCGAACAATTCGGCGTAGAATGGCTTCCGCTTGTTTTAATCGGTGAATATTAAGGAGTTAACACATAATGGATAATGCAGTTGGGATTATTGGGGGAAGCGGGCTCTATCAATTATTGGAGCATCATGACTCTTTTATGATGACAACACCATATGGAGATCCATCCTCGGCCATTCAGTCTGGTGTTATTGCTGGCAAACAGGTATATTTCATTGCCAGGCATGGAATAAAGCATGAGATTCCCCCGCACAAAGTTAATTACAGAGCCAATATCCAGGCATTTTATAACCTTGGTGTACGAAAATTGATAGCGACACACGCAGTGGGTAGCTTGAATCCTGCTATGGTCTCAGGAGATTTTGTGCTATCCCATCAGTTTGTGAACAGAACATGGGGACGACAGGATACCTTTTTTGACGGTCCGGAAACGGTTCATGTTTCAGCCAGTGACCCTTTTTGTGAAGATTTGAGAGTTATTGCGGAAGAGAGCCTCATATCATCTAAATACCGTTTTCACAATGAAGCGGTAATGCTGGTTATACAAGGGCCGCGTTTCAACACGCGTGCTGAGAACCGGATTTATTATCACGAAGGAAATGATGTCATCTCTATGACTGGATATCCAGAAGCAGTATTGGCCCGTGAACGTGGAATATGCTATATGTCACTTGGAGTTGTTACAGATATGGCCTGTGTGCTGAATAGTCAGGACCATCCAGATCTTCCCACTACACATGAAGACGTTGTTAACAACTTTGCAGCCTCCGTAGAAAGAATGACTGCAGTTCTGGGAGTTGTACTGACTAAAATCGAACCCGAACAATGCAGGTGCGCTTGTGCGGGTTCATTAAAAGGAGCTCATGTCTAATGATCAATCAGTGGCTTAATGTAAGGAGTTTGCTCACGGAAGAACAGTTACAGAAAATATATAAATATGAAGAGGTCGAAGAGTACCGGAAATATCACCCGGCTCAGGTTATCGAACATGCTATATCTAAGGAGCGTTGGATCGGCATCCCAGAACCAGTTAAACAAAGCTACCGTATGGTTGGCCGCCAAACGCCATTGCAGCGTGCATACCGCTTAGAAAAAGCTTGGGGGACAACTAATCGGATATATATCAAACGTGAAGATACTTTAAGCAATGGGAGCTTTAAGATCACTTCAGCTTTACCGCAAGCTTACTATGGTTCAGTGGAGGGTAAAACGGCTGTAATTACCGAAACGGGTGCAGGTCAAACAGGTGTTGCAGCGGCACTTGCTGCAAAACTGACTGGTTTAAATTGTAAAGTCTATATGGTCCGCAGTTCTTATGAATTAAAGAAGCTAAGGGTCCTTATGATGAAAATGTACGGAGCGGACGTTATAGCTTCGCCAAGTGATCAAACAGAGGCAGGAAGGGTATTTCTGGCTAGAGGTGAAAGAAACGGTTCTATCGCATTTGCAACATCTGAGGTACTGGAAGAAATTGCACAAGCGAATGGTAGTATTAACATTGCAGGCTCATTATTTGATTTCGTGCTTACCTACAATACTGTAATTGGATTAGAGGTAATAGACCAGCTTACCAGTCACAATATAGAACCGGATATCGTGATTGGCTGTGTAGGCGGTGGCAGTTCTTTTGGCGGCTTTGCCCTACCACTTGTAGATTATTATGGAGAACGGTTGGAACGTGTGATTTGTACTGAATCTACAGCCATTCCAACGCTTACCAAAGGTGAATATGGTTACGATTATGCAGATGGAGAAGGAGGGGGCAGTAAACTGCTGATGTATTCCTTGGGGTATGATTTTAGACCACCAGCAATGCACGCTTCTGGTTTGCGCTATCATGCTGCGGCTCCGATCGTATCCCACTTTGTCAATCAAGGCATCATTGAGGCTCAAGCCTTTGATGAAACGGAGGCCATGGCTTCGGCTATTGAACTCGCTAGGAATGAAGGGATCATCGCTTCACCGGAAAGCTCTTATACAATAAATGCGATTAAAAAAATGTGTCGTCAATATGAGAATAGAAATATCGTTGCCTTGCTGACAGGAAACGGTCAGCTTGATCTTGAATCCTATGGCGGCTTTTTGTGATGCGGATGCATTTATTACAACGCAGAACCGACAATGGCTTATGGGGGTTACCTGGTGGCTCATTAGAGTTAGGAGAGACCCTCCCAGAGGTAGCTAAGAGAGAACTATTAGAGGAGACAGGTTTAATCGCAAATTCATTAACATTGTTTGATGTGTTTCAGGCGACGAGTTTTATTACAAATATCCTCATGGAGACGAAGTGTATAATGTTGTGACTGCTTATTTATGTAATGATTATATCGGCACTTTAGAAAAGAATAGAGAAGAAGTGATAGAATTACGTTTTTTTTAATTATAAGGAAATTCCTTTTGAGATAAATCCACCCGATTTGCCAATAATCAAGCAATTTCTGTTACACTCCCTCGAAATGATTCAGTTTTCTCACTCTGACTCATGAATTGGCAGGATTTCATCCTGTAGTTAAAGAGAAGAAGAGGATGATGAAGGAGCCGGTGGCCGGGAGATGGAGAATTGGGCATGCGTAAATAAAGGGTGAATATAGATCACCCATGTTGCATTTGTGAAGGTCTGAGCTTTTGATCTTCAAAATCGGCCATCTTTTTAGCGCATAACAACGGATTAGAGTTTCGTGGAACAATCATAAAAACAGGGAGTTTTGAAAATGTACTAATTTAGCGTTCTCAGACGATCTCTAGCAGGAGGTGCTATAGCATAAAAAAACCCCCGGGAATCGGGAGCTTCTCAACAGCAAAACTTGAATTAATTTGTAACATCGGAAATAGATGAACTAGTTTTTCCGAAAAATTCTCCATTAACGTTACTACCGCCACCACTCCATTGAAGCGTATAGTCTCCACCAAGCATGCCTTGTTCGTAAACATGTTGGGAATTTTTCCATGTAATAGATCCATCTCCTGGAATCACCTCGGAAAAATATACCCAACCTGAATTTTTGTGTGTTAGGCTAACAGTAACTGAACTGCTACTATAGTTTTTCATAAGCAGTTTAATATGGCCATATCCCTCATTTATAGTAAAGGTTTTTGGTACAACTGCGCCTCCTGTCACGGTACCCCCAATGGGGTTGGACGTATCAATAACAAATATTTCAAAAAAACGACTTACGTTTTCCATATGTATCCATGCGAGAGAGAATCTCGCTCAGCTGTTTGCTCGTCTCCTGCTGGCCTTTCCGGATCTCATCACTGAGCCTCTCATTAGTAGAGGCCGCCTCGCCTCGTGCATCAGCTAACTTCCCCCTGAGACGTTCGAACTTTTGGCGATCCCAGCTCACGTTGCTTTTGATTATCCTCTCGCTCACGTTGCATGGTTTCTATGAGCGTGCGGTTATAATTCTCCTGCCGCTCAAACTGTGCCATCACCGCAGAATGTAGACTCGTTAAGGCTTCTGAAGATACATCGCTCACACCATTCGCAGCAATCACGTCTATGAGCTACGTTTATCTTAGACACCCGATAAAGGTGAAGGTGAGGATATTCAAAGGGTCAATTCTATGGCTGCAGCAGTTTTCCCAAATGTCGGCATATTAAAACAATCGAAGTAGTATAACAGAGCAGTAATCCTGTTGCCAAGTTATTTTAATTCTCTGGATTTGAGGTGTTGTTTTTTGCAATAGCATGTCTTTCTCAGTGATGACATTTGAATCTTCCTTGGCTAACATCCAACCTACATGGCGAATGTTGTTTAACTGATAAAAATCTTATGTATATGCATTCACCAGCACCACCGCTGTTCGTTGTTTATACAGCTCTTTGTAGCCCCGGCTTCCTCTAGTCGGGAACGTGTACTTAAGTCAGTCCGTATCGTTCTTTAATCTTGAATACTTTCTGACAGCCATCTTTCTTCCACGGACGCATGGTGCATAATGGCCGGAAGTGTTCTTTTTTGGTTTTGATTAGTTTTTTATTTCGCATATTGTAGTCAATGAGCGGCTTCGTTACAATCGTCTACACCTGTGTGTTAGACAATTCGAAACTTATCCCGCAGTAAGCAACTCTTGCTCTATATTCAGATCCGCATGCTGGGCAGTCAGTGCTGTTAGGTCTTTTTGTTGTGGTGTGCATCTTCTCACAGGTGGGACCATTGGCTTTTTAAACCATTGGATAAGTCAAAAGGCTCGAATGTAATTTGCTCCATGCGTGGATTTTGTGATAGCCATCTATAATACCATCCTAAAATTATGAATAAAATGGGCTATATTCAAATTATATCCTTTTAAAAAGAAAATATTTACATAAATAGATAATTGTTGTACGATTTTGATGTGGTGATATTTAAAGCATATTTTGTATGAACATAAAGAGGGGAATGATCATTATTAATAAAAATAAAAAAATATTATTGAATATATTCTTACTTTCAATGTTTATAACATTTAGCGGGTGTGATGACAGTCATACTGGAATTGTTGAGATCATGGGTGGGAAAGAGAAAATTGAATTTAAAACATTGAATAATACCGAAAAAGGTTCTTCATTAAACGACACAAAAAAAATATTTTTATTTGCCTTTGAGGGAGGGAATTCAAAAAAAATTAAATTTTTAAAAAGTGGTGATGAAATTTCGCTGGATTTTGGATCGAATCCACCTGACAAACTTTCCATAAGTGATGGATTAATTAATTCGAATGGAGATTATTTATATACTCCTAAAGAAATAGTCGAGGTTCCATACGTCAAAAAGAAAGGAATTTATAGCTTTAAATTAGAAACACACATTGCATCTCGATTGAGTTCCTACTATAAGAAAGATAAAACTGTATTTAGAGGTTTTATAATAGATGCATTCTGGGGGAATGGTGAATATAAATACGCATTTGTTATCGAATCAAACGCGCTCTAAGAAGGCTGTTTTATTACGTGAAATTTAGGAAGGGCAAGGGGGAGAAGTAATCCGGTGATGCAAAATCCTTGTTTTTCTTGGATTTTGAGAATACCACTGCAATCTGAGCTCTCAATGTCAATTGTGCCAATACCCTATCAAACCATATCTATCATACGGTATAGCGAAGAATAATCAGCTATTAACTGAGGGAGGTGGGAAACATAAGAAATTAGAGTTTAGCTATAGAGATAATTAACATTCTTGTCATGCTGTAATAACAAATCACGAAAAACTAACAATTTGAGAGGGGATTCAAATGAAAATTAAAGAAAAATCTATTTCTTTCCTTTCTGTAATTCTATCTGTTTTAGTTTGTGTTAGTTTGTTTTCAATTCCTGCCTATGCCAACGAGACCAATGAATTACATACAGCAGCAATAGGTTATGATTATCCTATAAAACCTGGAACAAGTTCATGGAATGAATTAACTGATCACACAAAAATGATAGAGGTATCTCAAATTCCCGATGATACTCTGAAGAAATTAACAACAAACGAGTTAATAGAAACAGTATTGAACTATCCGCTTTTAATGGATATTTATGCGTATGATACTCTTCAACAAGGTATTGATGCGGTATCGAAAACGTTTAACGGAATTCAAGAGTTATACCAAAGAGAGGATGCACCTAATAAACTTATTGAAAAGTATCAACAAATGCCTGTAGCAAATGATGCGAAAACAGTTACTTCAAAACAAATATTTGATTTATCTAATATGGAAATAATTTTAAGACAAGATGAAATACAACAAAAACTCAACACATCTGAGACTGAAAAGTTAGAAAAAGAAGTGGAGAATAAATATTTCCAAAAACAATCCCAAAAGAATATTTATGGCTTGACTGCAGCAAGTTCCTATTCGGTAATGGCAGAAAAACAAGGAATAAGCGAAGGTACAATGTCAAGTTATACTGTGTATACACCAAAAGGTACGGCAGTACAGGTTGATAAGAATGCTGAGCAATTGTCTTCTGCTGAAAAAAAAGCGGCTAATAATTATGTGGCAACTAATTATTCAAGCGCTACCCTATTAAGCTCTGCTACATCAATTTATAACTGCCACTCCTACGCATGGTATAGCCAATCGACAAGTAATCCATATTGGATGAATTATCCGAATTCTTATATGACTGATGGGAGCTATGATCAAAGTTCTTCTCCATCCGTGGGAGGCAAAGTCTATTATAGTACAGCTGGAAATGAACATTCAGGTGTAGTAACCAGTTTAGGAAGAAAAACTGGATATTATGTGACTTCTAAATGGGGGCAATTGGGACTTGTTCAACATTACTATACCACATGTCCTTATTATGTAAGTGATAGTGCCCTAAGATATTATTATAGATAATATGAATTTTAATTTGGCGTGTGCAAACCATGGGGGTTGCAAAGTGTGGTAGCTCTAAGGGTCAATTCTATGGATGTAGAAGTTTTCCAGGTTCTTTGAATTCTCTGGATTTTAGGTATGATTTTCTAAAAAAAAGACCATGGTATGTGACGGAAGTCGCATGCCGTGGCCTGTTCTATTAAAAAAGTATTTCTTTCTCGGTGATAACAATTAGATATATTTATAATTCAAAATCAGGAATTTTCTTTAAATGTTCAAACCGGCATTAACAACTCCACTGCAAATTGATTGGCTTCCCGTTCAATCCGATCCACAGAATAAGAGTGAGTCTTCGGAGAAAAGGAGTGTTCACGTTCGGATGTAAAATGACATGCCCTAATTCATGAGCACAAGTGAAACGTTGATCCTGCTGAGAGGCAGTGTTATTGATATGTATCATCTGTAATCGACGACTGGAATTGTAGTAGCCTAACATGTCACCCAACAATTCAAAAAGCCCTGCACAGTTTGAAGACTTAAGGTCTGCAAAAAGCACCGCCAAGCAAAAAAAGCTTGATTCAAAAAACGATAGATGACATCTTTACCGGGAAGATCCGCTTAACGGGAATCTGAACCCGGGTTCCCCGTTGTGATGTAGTTCCATCCCCTAATTGACCTTAATGTTTGCTCCCCATGACCATACACTACCCTTTGTTTTGGATACAACTGTAAACTGTGATCCACGATCAATAGCTGCGTCGGGAATATTTATTTATTAGATGGTTAATTTGATTTTCATTAAATCCGTTATAGATTGAAGCTGATTAAAGCACAATCCACACACAACAGCCCCTTCCGCATACCTGTGATAGGGACCATTTCAAAATAAAATGTAATTTGGCATCTATCTCCAGTTTGATACCTTGGCGGGTGCACCAGTCTTTGACGTGATCCTGTTAGACTATACGGGGAGCATTCTGTTCTGCCAAGTCTCCGGATAAATCAAAAACGCGCCTGAACCATGGTGGTTTTGCGCGTTTTGTCGGAACGAAATACGGTGTCAGGACGGAATGTTCATAGCGGTCTGAATGTTTTTCAGATCGAGCTGAATTTGCTCTGGAATATGGTAGGGATGATAAAGGTCCCGCTGCATCATGTAGATTGTTATCTTTTCATGGGAGTCTATGGCTTCGTCGAGCTGTTTCATCAAGATTTGCTTGATTTCTGGGGTGGCACATTCGGTCACGGCCATGGCGTAGTTTCTGACCCCGCTCTTTGCGTTCATCAGAAAATCCATTGCGATCACGTCGTCGGTTAACGTATGAAGCCCTGTCACGTGTTCTAAGATTGGGTTCATGTTATCATCTCCTATGGGTTCACTTTAGAAAGCACTCCACCGAGCTCTTGAAGCTGCTGCTGTGATAATTGCACATCTTGCTGCAAAATTTGTAAGAGCCCTGGGTCGGTTACCAGAGCTTGCATGGTTTTAGATTTGGTCATACAAACGGTCTTGAACGCAGCTATTTCATGAACCTCCAGCATCTCATGCAAAGCATAATTGAAATTCATTTGGATTGTCCTCCCATGTATCTCTCCATATTCAAGGCTTTAAGACGACTTTGATGCAATCGTCCATTTTCGTATCGAACACTTCATAGCCGCGCTTGGCTTCGCTGAGCGGAATGACGTGCGTAACAATGTCTCCAGGGTCCACTTTGCCCGAAGTAACCAACTCGTACATATACGGCATGTAGTGAATGACCGGAGCTTGTCCAGAACGGATATTCACGTTGCGCTGCATGATATCGCCGAGCGGGAATCCGTTATAGCGTCCGCCGTATACCCCAGTGACTTGGATGGTCCCGCCTTTGCGGACAGCCTGAGATGCAATGATAAATGCGCTCATAGTGCCGCCCTGCAGTTTCAAACCGCTGGCTAGAAATTCAAGATCGCTCATCTTACCGTCCATCCCTACAGCATCAATTACGACATCGGCTCCGCCTTTGGTCATTTCTTTGAGAGTGTTGCCGATATTCTTATCCTGTTCGAAGTTTACGATTTCCACATTGTTCGTTCTCTTCGCATGCTGTAAGCGGTAATCGACATAGTCGACAGCAATGACCCGCTTTGCTCCTTTCAGCCAGCAGAATTTCTGGGCCAGAAGTCCAACCGGACCGCAGCCGAGCACGATGACCGTATCTCCATTCTTTACGCCGGCATTATCTACGCTCCAGAATGCCGTCGTCATGGCATCAGCGATCAAGCTTAGCTTCTCGTCCGGTTGTTCGCAGCTTTCGGGAATTTTGAAGTGGGTAAAATTTGCAAACGGAACCCGTAAATACTCGGCTTGCCCGCCAGGGTATCCGCCGGTCGTTCCGGAGTAGCCGAAATATGCGCCCATATCCCCGTGTTCGTTTGAGTTGTCACATTGGCTTTCAAGATGATTTTTGCAAAAAAAACATTCTCCGCAAGCGATGTTGAATGGGATAATGACGCGATCACCCTTCTTTACCTTTGTCACGCCGGGGCCTACTTCTTCTACGATCCCCATCGGTTCATGCCCGATGACATAGTTCTCCTGAAGGTTAGGGATCATCCCGTGAATAAGGTGAAGGTCAGAACCGCAAATGGCGGTACTGGTGATCTTTACGATCATATCGTCCGATTTCTCAATCTTCGGATCCGGTACCTCTTTGACCACGACATTTTTAATCCCTTGATACGTTACAGCTTTCATGCTTTATGTCCTCCAATATGTTCATCTGGGGTCCGATCAAACATCCCTTTACGTGATGTATCATCCGGGAACAAATTCATCTGACCGATCATCACCGTATTTTTCGCTGAAAGCTGGTCGAGCTGGTACTGTTCGTTAAGCTTGTAAGGATGGAACCATTTTTTACGAATCATGAGCTCTGTGATTTCTTGGTGCATTGCAATCCCCTGCTTAAGATGATTGTGCAGCAGCGCTCTTACATCCGGAGAAGCCGTTTCTGTCAGGGCGATGGACAAATTCCGCACACCTTCCTTGGCACGAAGAAGGAAGTCCATTGCAAAAGTCATGTCTGCCATTTCCGGCATATTTAATGAATTAATCGGGTCTAAATAATCAGCATTCATTGGCGTTCCCCTTTAATGTGTTATAGGTGTCGGGCTATTAGGAACAGGCGCTTGGAAAGGAGCTCTTGCATAGATTGTTTGCAGCTCGGCGATCTGTTGTATGGATTGAATTACATCTTTCTGCATTAAGGCTTTTAGCTCTTGGTCAAAGACCAAGCCTTGCATAAGTTTTGACTTAGCGAGGCAGAGTGTTTTAAAGTTTAAGGCTTCATGAAGTTCCATCGATTCGTGCGGCGCTAGTGTTGGCGTATTCATTGAGATATTATCACCTCCTTATTCTTCAACCTTAGATTTTCCGACGCATTGGATTTTATACTAATGTGGGATACGTATATTCCCATGCAGTCGCAGGAATATAAACAAAATTTTAACTGCATACTTATTTCTGAAAAAGCAGCACATCGTTAAAAGAATCATATTGGTCAGACACTAATCCAGAAGTAAAGTATGATGTAGAAGCAAGAAAACAATTGCTTTTAAATGGAAAATACATTTTTCAATATAAAAATAAACACCAATAGCGAAACCTATGGAGCTCTTTAGCATCCGCGAAGCTTCGCTCTATCGTCCGTTCTATGAATAGATTGTATGGCATTAACGCGGTGTCATCTTAAATTAATATATTCAGCTGTCGAGACTTTCTCGACAGCCTGAAACACATTAATGTGTTTTCCGTTAATGTAATCCTCCGTTTTCTTTTACACGGGTTGGTTGTTCAGCCTTCAAAGGGTAGCTAAGTTATTATAAAAGGCCCCATTTGTTAAAACATGGATTTGCCACACATGCAGTTCAAACAGAGAAAATATCTGTTGATATTGTTAAAACGCTTTAACATTAAAAGGATATTGAAGTGACTTTTTATCATTCAGCTCCCACAACTCAGGCAGGTATCAGAACAATTAATTCATTGAATTCTTGAGGAGCGAGCAGGTGAACTTAAAGAAAAAAATAATGATAACCGTGAAAAGGTGGAACTATGTCCAAAGTGGTTGGAGGAATGTGCACTATTGATTCAGTTTGTCCAACCAAGATGGCTTGTGTTGGATGCTGAGCAAAAGTGCCGCAACCAGAGTGCATTATGGAGCGTCGGAAGCTTGGGTTGTATCGATCAGCGATTATACAGCGACTGCGTATGATCTGGCGAAATCCAACAGGGTTCTCAAAGGGTTAATTCTACGGCTGCAGCAGCTTTCCCAAATGCCGGCATATTAAAACAATCGAAATAGTGTAACAGATCACTAACCCATTACCAGGTCTTTAAATACTCTGGATTTGAGGCATTCTCTTTTGAAAAACAGGCTATGGTATGCGACGGAAGTCGCATACCATAGCCTGTTCTATTAAAAAAGTATTTCTTTCCCGGTGATAACAATTAGATATATTTATAATTCAAAATCAGGAATTTTCTTTAAATGTTCAAACCGGCATTAACAACTCCACTGCAAATTGATTGGCTTCCCGTTCAATCCGATCCACAGAATAAGAGTGAGTCTTCGGAGAAAAGGAGTGTTCACGTTCGGATGTAAAATGACATGCCCTAATTCATGAGCACAAGTGAAACGTTGATCCTGCTGAGAGGCAGTGTTATTGATATGTATCATCTGTAATCGACGACTGGAATTGTAGTAGCCTAACATGTCACCCAACAATTCAAAGAGCCCTGCACAATTTGAAGACTTAAGGTCTGCAAAAAGCGCGTTGTTCAATGGGATTTCCCATGACGTATTGGGGACAGGAAAAGGTACATTTAAAATTCCGTTGTCCACATGCGACAGGTCAAGTGGATTGTCCTTTGGGCATGGCTGCTTGTTCGTCCTCCAATTATGGCATGGTGGTTAAAGTCAACAGTCAAACGGATCTCCGGCGTTATGCTCTGCCGCATCGGGAAAGCCGAGGCTGGAAGGAACTTTACAATAAACGAACCAGTGTGGAACGATGTAATTCTCGAATGAAGACCTATTTAACCGCAGACCAACTCCATGTTTGGGGGATTCAAAAAGTCACTACCCACCAATATTTAAATGCGATTGTGTTACTTGGCTCTGCTCTGGCCATCGCGAGGCAACAAGTACAGAACGCCGCTTAAAAATTTCAGATTCATTGAAATTCTGTCCGTCCGCCCATTTGCAACCCAAAACTCAAAAATGGAGCTTTGGATGTTGGCCTGACTATGACTTTGTATCGAAAATTGAATTATGCAAAATGCTCTATTTGCAAAACTGATCCACGATCAATAGCTGCGTCGGGAATATTTATTTATTAGATGGTTAATTTGATTTTCATTAAATCCGTTATGGATAGAAGCTGATTAAAGCACAATCCACACACAACAGCCCCTTCCGCATACCTGTGGAGGGGCTGTTGTTGTGTCGAAGAACATCTTCTATTCCTCAACCTTCTTTACCGAACTCGGCGTGTTCTTGTTCTTATACACCCACATTGCATATTCCAGCGGGCGCATCAGCGCTTTGCGGTAGGTGCCGCTGTCGCCGGAGCGGGCGAAGACCTCGCGGGCGGGCTTGGGGTTAACCTCCAGCACGTAGATGTTTCCCTCGCGGTCAATGGCGAGGTCCAGCGCCAGCTCGCACAAGGCACCGAAGCTCTCCTCCAGAAAGGCTGCGGCATCGAGGCCCAGCTTCTCTGCGGTCTTCATGGTTTTGCCGGCCTTTTCTTCGCTGCCGAGCCATTGCTTCAGCAGGATCTCAGCGCGGATGGCATGGCCGCCGCCGTGCAGGTTCGAGGTGACGCTGCGGGCGGCGCCCACGCGGCCGGCCATGCCGGTCAGCTCCCATACGCCCTGGCCATTCTTTTGCACAAGCATGCGGTAATCGTGGTAGCGTCCGCTCGGTAGGCGCAGCGGGATACCCTGCTGCACCAGGAAGCGTCCGCCGAGACACCACTGGCGCACAATGGAATCCAGGCGGCTCAGCGACACCTTCCGGGGCGCGATGATCTCCCGGCTCTGGCGGCGTCCCTGGATATCGTAGAGGGATTTACCTTGGCCCTGCCGTTCAATCCGCAGGATGCCGCGTCCACCCGTGCCGTTAATGGGCTTGACATAGACCACCGGACTGGATTTCAGCATCCGGTGAAGGTCAGCGGAGGACTGATACAGCAACGTTTCCGGCATGTGCTGCCGGAAGCGGCTCCGCTGCGAGAACGTCTGGTGGACGGTCCATTTATTGCGCAGCGGCCGATTCAGGAAAGTCAGGTGGCTGTACTTCGCGCGGAAGCGAAGCAGCTGCTGGAACCGCTCACTGCGCTGAATCCGGCAGCGGTCATAGATCATATGCGGAAGGGAGCGCCATTTGCGCGACCATGTTCCGCTTTTCACATCGTAGACGAGAGCATTAATCTGATCTTTGCTGGCATGAACATCGGCGGGGGTGAAAACAAAGACATCCAGGCCAATCCGGCTGCCTTCAATAATCATCCTCCGGTATACGCTTTTCTCTTCAAGCTGCCTCGCTTCGTTCAAATAGAGCGTAAGGATGCCTAAGACGGGTTCTGGCACAGGAGTTCACCTTCTTGTGGAAGAGTTATGGACGGGCTGCCTGGGAGAAACGGCGAACGGAGCAGTAGTGTGGGTTTGCCGGTAGGGCCATCGTTTAGAGCCACCGCTACAAGCCCAGTATTGAAGCACATCTTCAAGCTTGCCGTATTGTCGCAGGCTACTGTGCATTCCAGACTGCCCAGGCGTTCGAGCTGTGCGGACAGCAACGCCGTTCCGGTATGACGGTTCCGGTACAAGGGATGGACGGCAACAAGGCTGGCATCCTTGCCGAAGCCGGACACGAAGCTGACGCCGGCAAGCTGTCGTCCGTTCTGGCCGCGTACCGTGGCAACCAGCAGAGACACACCAGGCTGTGACAGCTGCTCCGGTGTGAGCCGGGCCAGCACTCTGCAACCGCGAAGTGTGATTCGCCGCTCACCGTGCTCCCTCAAGAACTCCAGCAAACCCGCCAGCCTGATTTTCCACCGCACCGGATCAGTGTCATAAATGGAGGATATCTGCATGGTGTGTCACTTCCTTTACTGGATTTCTTAGGCTACTTGCTCTGACGAGACAGATGCTGTCCGTAGTGAAAGATCCGTTCGAGCGACAGCTTCCGGATCGCGGGCTCATCGAATTTCATCGGACGGGAGTTGGCCTCGAAGAACCACAGTCCGCCTTCCTCATCCACACCCAAATCCATGGACATCTCTCCAAGCCGGGTTTCCGATGCCCGTTCAATTTGCCGGGCGATCAGCAGTGCGGTCGTAGGGACATTCTTCAGAATAGCTGCCGTCCGCTCGGTACCGAAGGTGCCTTCCAGCATGGTGGCAGGCTCCTCAATGCTGCCCCCGCGCGGAACATGGGTCGTAATGCTCCGGGCCCCCGCCAGCCGTGCACCGATTCCGGTTACCGCCCAGGCCCCTTTGCCGTTCTTTTGAAGAAGCACACGCAGATCAAAAGGGCGGCCGCGGTGTGCAGCAAGCGCAATCGCCTGCTGTACAATGTAGCGTGAGCCTCCCCGTTCCCGTCCGATCCGTGCCCAGAGACGTTCAATGGAGGCTGCTTTATAGGTCACATTTTTTTTGCCGCTCTGAATTTGCAGGCGGAAAGGGAGGCTGGTGTCCAGGCGGTACTTCAGACGCATGATCCCTTTGCCCGCTTTTCCGTTCTCTGGTTTGAGATAGAGGCTGTCATGGTTCTTCAGCATCGCAACCAGCGTATTTGCACTGCGCAGTCGTCTTGTTTTGGGCACATGCTTAGAGGTGGCACGTGATTCCTTCAACCATTCAAACAAATTCCACTTATTAAAAAAACTAGGATTGTAAAGGTGGATTTCAGGATGCTCCAGACATTCTGCTATTTTGCGGGCGACAGGTGCTTTTTCCTCGTCTTCACGGTTGGGTATCCGGTTATATATGACCTGCGGTAGCGGCATGGGAGTACTGTACCAGATCTTGCCGCTGGGGGAGGGGACGTAGCCGTTCACCATCCGCTCATCCAGTTTCAGATCGCGGACGGTGACGACATACACCCAATATCCCATTTCCTTGCCGGTACGGATAATATCACGGAAGTTCTCGCGGTTGCCGCGGAACTGCCGCAGCCGGTCGCTGGTTGTCAGAATGGCAATCACAGGTTTGCCGGGGTCGGGAATTCGGCTGTTCACAATTCATCCCTCCTGCGGAATTTGCTGAGGTACAGACAATGCTCCAGAATATGCTCGACGGAAGCTTTGCCCTCAGCGCGCAGGGAAGGATGGCGGAAGATTGAGCGTCCCGGCTTGGCGTTTGCCTCAAACATCCAGATGTCCTCATCCTGGTCAATGCCAAGGTCAAAACCGATTTCACCGAGCAGATGCCTATGCTGTATCTCCAGAGATTCGGCAAGCTTGACAGCAGTTGTTTTGGCCCGCTGCAGTACTTCGTCGGCTCTATCCCCGAAGACTCGCCCCAGAGCCTGCTGCGGAGTGAGCAGTGCGCCGCCGTTCTTAAGATGGGTGGTGACACTGCCCCGACCGGCTTTTTTGGCGCCGATCCCGACGACAACCCACTGATTGCTGCCGTTCTTGTGCATGTGAAAACGGAAGTCGATCGGGCAGCTGTCAATTTCAATCAGCCGGATGCCCTGCTGCACTACATAGCTTTGCAGACTTTGGCCGTGCCGGCCCCGCAGCATCCGCATCAGGCTGTCGAAGCTGGCGAAGCGCAGAAGCACATTTTTACCATTCTTCCGGTAGCGGGCGAAGTAGCCCTTCTTCGGCAGGTAGGTCAGCCGGTAGATCCCGTGCCCCAGGCTGCCCGCCGAAGGTTTGTAATATACGAAATGATGGCGGTCGAGCATATCCCGCATTTGCTCGGGGCTTGGGTTGCTATGTGTTTCAGGCACGAAGCGGCTCGCCGCGCTGTCATTCTCAAGCAGCCGGTAAACATCCGATTTATTGAAAAAACTCCAATTGAAATAAGGAATCTTCTTCCGTCCAAAACGTTCACGTAGCTGGTTGATGTAGGGAGAAGTCTCAGCTCTCCGGCTGGGGAGCCGGTTGTAGACAACATCCGGAAGCGGGACCAGCTTGCGTTCGAATTTACCGCTGGCGTTCAGGAAATAGCCATTGACCTGCTCCTGCTGCCAGTCAATGTCCCGCGGCATAAACGCGAAGATATAGCATTTGTTGCTTCCTTCCCGCAGCAGCTGTTTAATGAAGCCGGTACGGGAGCCAAAAGGCTGTGTCGAAGAAGACTGACCGTCGGACAACACGCCGACAAGCGGACCGAGCTGAACTTCATCATTCTGCAAATTTCGCAGATAGACGCCGCCGGAATTTGGAATTTTGATAGCACTCTTCACACCCGAGGCGAGAAAAAGATGTTTACCGGCACGTTTGATCGGCTTAATCATCGCCGGGATCGCATCTTTGCCCAGCCGCAGGCGGATATTTTTCTTACCGGTCAGTTTTAGGCTTCTCATCAGTTCACCCGAGACGTAGACTACTCTTTGGGGCTGCTTGGTAAAATGAACATTGCAAAAAGTGAGACCCATTTATGAATCCTCCTTAGGAACCATTGATTTCATTCTCCCGTTAATAACGGAGCGGTCCAGCGGCGAACACCCGGGTGTTCGCCGCTGAAGTAAGCAGCAGATGCC
This sequence comes from Paenibacillus sp. P32E, assembly GCF_001909085.1. Classification (NCBI taxonomy): domain Bacteria; kingdom Bacillati; phylum Bacillota; class Bacilli; order Caryophanales; family Paenibacillaceae; genus Paenibacillus; species Paenibacillus sp. P32E. Next base: position 178,366 of record NZ_LVYY01000004.1, read on the forward strand.
TGGTATAGCGCAGCGGGTTCTCGGCGGCGAGCCTAGCAGCCCGGCGGTCGCCCGTCAGCCGGAACACCGTGCGCCCTGGTTTGGAATTGACTTCAAGCAGATAGATTCTGCCGGCGGGATCCAGGCCGAAGTCGAGACCCAGCTCACCGAGTCTGCCGCAGGCCTCCTCCAGCAAGGGAGGCAGAAGAGCTGCTGCCGCGGCCAGCTCCTGCAGCAGTTCTTCTCCGGATTTACCGTATTCTGCAAGCAGGAACGGCAGCGGAGCGACAGCTGTCCCACCGCCATGCAGATTCGAAGTAAGTGAATCTGGTCTGCCCAGCCGAACAGCCATGCCGGTCAGCATCCAGGCGCCATGGCCGTTCTTTTGCATAAGCACACGCACATCGAACGGCTGGCCGCAACTGTCTGTCAGCTGCAGATAAGGCTGTATAATATAGCGGCGCGAGCCGGTGAAATCCTGGACCCAGCCCAGACCTTCATCCAGCGAGCCGAACACATGTTGAAAAGGAAGGTTCACCCCATCCCGTCCGCGAAGGCTAATGCCTCCGCCTTTGCTTCGGGGCAACCTTACAGCATGAAGCGTGCGTTTGCCGTGCGAGCCGGCCCGTGGCTTCAGGAACACGCCTTGTTCTCTTTCCGCAAGCATGGTTCCGAGCTCCCCGGTATCCTTGTAGAGCCGGGTTTCGGGCAGAAGCCCGGCAGCCCTTCGGCTGCGCCGGAGTATTTCGTAGACACCCCATTTATCCGGAATTCCGCGCGACCAGGGGAGGGAGCGTGAAAGGGCGGCCAAGGCGGAGGAAGCTGCTCTTTTTTCCTGCGGACTTGTGATCAGGCAACGATTGTACAGGACATCCGGGGCAGAGGTACATGCAGACTTCCATTGCCCATCCTCCCAGGTATATCCGCTGACGGTTCGGCCGTCGCTGGCTACGCCATACGGGTGGAACACAATGACCTGGAGATCGTACAGCGGGGCCGCCCGGCACAGCCTTGTGCAGAACTCCGGTTCTGCGATAGGGGGATTCCCATGGCTTCGCCCTGTCATAATGCCCAGGAACCCCAATGCTGTCTCCGACATGATGTCCTCCTTATAACCCGGCCAGATAGCGGCAATATAGAATCATTTGCTTCACAGAAGGCCGGATCTTCTGATCGTTCAGCGGGGTATTGTCGTTCTTGGATGGCTTGGAATTGACCTCCAAAAGCCAAATTCTCCCGGATTGGTCCAGAGCGAGGTCGATACCCAGCTCTCCGAAATGCGCGGGAATGTATGTTTCTACACCTCTGGCGATAGCCAGAGCCGCCCGGGGCAGCTGGACCTGCGAGCTCTCTTTTACGCCAGAGGGCAGATTGCTCTTGGTGATCGCTTCCCGTACAGTGCTAAGCGTCCCGCCCCGGGCCAGATTGGAGACGAAATGATTGCTTCCAGCCGTACGGGCGACAATGGAGGTAACGCCCCATTTGCCGGTACCGTTCTTTTGCACAAGGGCGCGGAAATCGACAGGCCGCCGCCCCAGCTCCATCAGGTTCAGACCCTGCTGAATCTGATAACGCGTGGTCTTCATCTTGGGAGCGAAGGACTGGAACAGCTTGGTCAGGCTGGGATAACTTTGTTTGCGGGTACCCAGCGGGGTAGTGGATAACAGCTGGTAACCACCGCCCTCTTCCTTGGAAATGCGCAGAATCCCTTTGCCGAGACTGCCGCGAACTGGTTTGAGGAACACACTGTTATAGGTACCGCACATTTTCTTTAACACCGCAAAACCTTTCAGGGCATGGGATTCCGGTAAATATCTCTGCAGCGTGGCATCTTGCGCCAGCGCTTCAAACACCTCTGTCTTGTCAAGAAATTTTTCATTGAAAAAATGTGTACCATAGCGGGATTTTACATCGGCCAGAAAATGCTGTACGCTAGGTTTGTTCTCTACCTTTCGCGTCGTAAGCCGATTGTTGATCACATCGGCAACAGGAAGACTCAGCTTCCGCCAGCCCTCATCATATACCCAGCCCTGAATGAAAGAGCTGCGCGATTCCAGTGCTTCAGGGGTGAAGAAATAGACATAGGCGCCTTGCGCATGGCAGGCATTGGTAAGCTCCCGGCAGAACATGGTGATCGGGCCGAACAAACGGTCAGGATGATCCGGGTAGTCACGGCTCACCAGTACACCGATCATCGGCCCGAGGCGCAAGGTGCGGCTTCCCGAGCTGTAGGAGACATTGAGCGTAAGCCGCTGTCTGAGCCCGAGCCGGCGGGCCAGTGCTTCACTGACACGCAGACTGTCGGTTTTGGGAACCGGAATGACGGTAACCTCCTGCCGCAATGACCCGAAGGTGAGCTGGATGGAACCATGCGCCGGTATTTTGAGCCTCTTCATGGATTTGTCGCCAAGCATTACAGCGTTTTCCTGCAGGATGCCCGAGTGGACCGTTTGGACCGGGATCTTGAACTTAGACATCGTGGATCTCCTTCCGGTAGGCAGCATGATGCCGGCTATTGAATCTTTAGGGTTACATATCATTCATCATATGGAGACATCTGACCCTTGGTGATTGACCTATTCTTTATACTCACAAAACTTTAGGAGGAACTAATATGAACGTAATTGACAAGGCGCATGAATTGGCGCGTGCCATTAAAGACAGCAGCGAGGTCGCAGATATTGCAAGCGCAATGAAGGTGATTGAAGCGGATCAGGAGAGCAAGCGTATGCTCGATAACTTCCGTCAGAACCAGATTGAGCTGCAGCAGCGGATGATGAGCGGAGAAATGCCTCCACAGGAGGAAATGGAGAAGATGGAGAAGCTGTTCGAGGTGCTGAACCTGAATCTGGGCATCCGCAGATTGTTCGATGCGGAACGACGCCTCAGCGTGGTTATTGAGGATGTGAACAAAATCATTACAGACAGCCTGTCGCAAATGTACGGCGGGGCACAGTAATCTCTCAGCCTGCACCATCATGAAAAAACGGGGGTCGTCCTTCAGCCTATGCGGCTGGAGGACGACCCCCGTTTTGTAGTTTCAACCTAATTTCAGCAGCTGTAGGCTAATCCTGCTTCCCCTCCACCGCGCACAACAGAATCCCGGCAGCCAGAGCGAGACGGCGGTCAAGCAGGCCTTTGCGGTCCTCGGAGAAGTCGGCGATAATTTTGGTGACAAAGGGATTGAAGTTTTGCCGGAAAGCAGGGATGGTAACGTCCCTGAGCTCAATGTTATATTTTTGCGGAATCAGTGTAATGAAACGCCGCAGCAGCGCCATGAGAGCGCTGTCTTCCTTGATCAATCCCATTTCGGAATCGTGGCTGTCCAGCAGAATCCATTCATCCTTCACAATCGATTTGAGCCCTTTGCGGCGCAGTGCGCCGAGATGTTCGCCAGTCTCCGAGTCATGCACATCATAGGTGGCGCTGAAATCAATGACATTGCGCGCCTTGATGCGCAGCAGTTCCGTTGTCATACTCTCATCGTTGTAGATGGCAATATCTTCTTTCAGCTTGAAAGCCTTCATTTGCGAATACAGCACAAGCTCCTCTGAACTGTTGTAGATATGCAGTTTGGCTCCCATGATGGAGAATACTTTTTTACGGATTATGTACTCGGAATAGTTAAATGCATTGTTCAATGGAAATCCCTCCCTGGAATGCATCCATCATCTCATAACCCAGCGGTCCTTGCTATAAGCAAAACTTCAACTTCATATGTTTTTTCATAACTTGTCTCATAATTCAGTTAGCGGGTTCATAGAGTAGAGATATAGATTCAATTGAACAACTCTTGGGAGAAAAGGAGCGGTCTTCATGAAAAAAAGAAACAAATTCAAGCATGTCATCTACATGCTGGCGGCACTGGCCATGCTGCTCTACGCGCTGCCGCAGCTGTCTTTTCAGAACGGCCCCGGCTGGGTGCTTGGTTTCGGTGTCGTCTGGTGTATTTTTGCCTTTCTGGTCATTGCTTCACATCTGCATTTCATTATCGGCGTGGATGAAGAGAAGCACAAACGGCTGGAGGCTGTCCGCAAGCATAAGCTGGAGCAGTGGCAGAGCAAGTGGAAGGATGAACCGGCCAGAGTGTCGCAAAGATCTTGAGCATCGGCATAGCAGATATGTTCATCCCCTGAGTCCGCTATAGCAGCGGGATCGGGGGATTTTTCATATGGTCCCCCAGCGAACATCAGGTTTTCCACTGGACAATCCATGCCATCCAAATGCCCGGACAAGCGGTTGTGCTCCTGTGTTCCAAACGTGTATAATGGGTACAGAATAGTACAGATCGGAGCATGGGGGTGTAACAGTTGGAAGGTCAAGTCGATAACATAACCAAACATGAACAACTGCTGCAACACATCGAGAGCCTGAAGGTAGGGACCAAAATTTCCGTCCGCAAGCTGGCAAAGGAAATGGGCGTCAGTGAAGGTACGGCATACCGTGCAGTAAAGGAAGCCGAGAACCTCGGCATCGTCATTACCAAGGAGCGGATCGGCACCGTCCGGGTGGAAAAGAAACCCCGCAACATCTCCGACCAGCTGACCTTCGGGGATGTGGTTGATATCGTAGAAGGCCATGTGCTGGGCGGAGCGGATGGACTGAACAAACATCTGCATAAATATGTTATTGGCGCCATGAAGGTGGATGCGATGATCCGCTATATTGATGCGGACAGCCTGCTGATCGTCGGGAACCGTGAGGATGTGCACTCGCTTGCACTAGAGCAGGGAGCAGGGGTGCTGGTGACCGGGGGCTTCGGGACAAGCCGTGAAGTCAAGGCACAGGCCGATGAATTGGATCTGCCTGTGATTTCCTCGCGGCATGATACGTTTACGGTGGCATCGATGATTAACCGGGCGATTTTTGACCGGCTGATCAAGAAGAAAATTATGCTGGTTGAAGATATCGTAGATAACAAGCCCCGCCTGAACACACTCAAAATTTCCAGTACGGTCGGCGAGCTCCGTCAGCTGTCCTTAGACAGCGGGGAACAGCGCTTCCCGGTAACGGATGAGTGGAACCGGGTCATTGGGATCGTGGGCCGCCGCGATGTAGAGGAGCATGCCGAGGGGTTGAGTATTGAGAAAGCCATGATCCGCAGCCCGATTACTGCTGGGCTTCAGACCTCGCTGGCATCGGCGGCTCAGATTATGATGTGGGAGGGTATTGACTTCCTGCCGATCGTTGACCGCAACCGCAAGCTGGTTGGCTCACTGACCCGCAGAGAGGTGCTGCAGAGCCTGCGGGATGTCAGCAACCAGCCTCAGCTCGGAGAAACCTTCGATCATCTGATCTGGAACGGCTTTGCCGATGAGCGGGACGAGGAGGGGAAGCTGTTTTTCCATGGCTTTATTACCCCGCAGATGGCAACGGACCTGGGGACTATCTCCGAAGGCGTATTGTCAACATTGATGACGCTCTCCGCCTTCAAGGCGGCCAAGGATATCACGGGCAATGATTATGTGCTCGATAACATGTCTACCTACTTTATCCGTCCGGTTCAAATCGAGCACTCGATTATGGTGATGCCGAAGCTGCTGGAAATTAGCCGCCGGTCCTGCAAAATGGAAATCGAAATCAGCCACTTGGAAACTCTTGTCGCCAAAGCGGTGCTGCTACTGCAGTCGATAGATCATGGCTAATGGCCGCGGTTTTCCGTTAAGCAGACAAGCGAGTGCTAATCAATTGCCGGCTGCGACTAGATTCAACTATGGACTCTTTTTAAACGTCAGTCCTGCTATACTTGTCAAAAAGACTATCCCGTGCGCAGGCCGGAGATAGTCTTTTTGCGATACCACCCATTACAAATATACGATACAGCCGTTGTCCTCCAGCCTCCGCAGCCAGCCCGGAACGGTCAACTCCTGATTCCAGCGCAGGTCCAAGCGTTCCAGCCCCTTGATTTCCAGTAAAGATTCGGGGATTTCCATCAGATAATTACTTCTCAGATCCAGCTCCAATAGATTCGTCAATCGTCCGATTCTCTCAGGGAGCACGGAAAGCCGGTTATTCCGCAGATTCAGCCTCCGCAGCCTGGTACATTCGGTTAAAGATTCCGGCACATGAAGCAACTGATTATCTTCAGCATCCATTACCCGGAGAAGCGTCAGTCCGCCAAATATCTCCGGGAGTCCGGAGAGACGGTTTTTTTTGAGATGCAGTTCCCTAAGGTTAACGAGTTTTCCGCAAGCTTCGGGTAAGGCAGTTAAATGATTGTTCATAACCCGCAGTTCGACCATTCTGGTAAGACCGCCAAGCTCAGCAGGTAATTCCGTAAGTGAATTATCGCTAAGGTTCAAATATTTCAGCTTTTCCAGTTGTCCTATTTCAGGAGGGACGGTGCGGAGACGATTGTTATGAAGATAGAGGTAATCCTCCAGCTGTGCCAGCTTTCCAATTTCTGCCGGGACCGTTTCGATTTGGTTATGACCGAAATCCATCATTTTGACCTTGCAGAGGGTTTGGATTTCAGGTGGAATGCTCAGCAGCCTATTGACTGATAGATTTAAGATTTCCAGATTGTGCATCAGGAATACCTCATCGGGAATGCTGCTGAACATATTGTCATAGAGATTCAAGTCGGTTACTTCACTTAAGGGCTGATCCAGATCCGGCATTGCTGCCAGCCTGCTGTGGGATCCATCGATTTTCACAGTGTTACCTCCTGAGTATCTTCTTCATTTTTCAAGCTTTGTAGAATCCATAGCTTCGCAGCCCGGAAAAAATGTTGAATGCCCCAATCAGTAGAAACACTGCCTCGATAATCACATTGACCGTGGAGCCGCGGAACACAAACATACAGATCAGGGAGAGCGACACCAGCATGGCGCCAAGCAGAATGTTCATGATAGAGCGTTTGACTCCTTTTTCCAGCGGGTCCTGTGCTCTGCGGGAATAGAAGCTGTAGACGGCGGCACCAATCAAACAGACCATCATCAGGATGAACAGCACATATTTGATGAACAGAATCATGGACAGGCAGCTCCTTTGTAGCCGGATGGTAAAAGCCGTGTTTTGCCAACTATTGTACCATGATTGTCCTCAGCTGCGTCTATAGGGACCGATTTCAACCCAGATTTGCAGTACGCCTTCCATGACGAGCATCGTGCGGATGCGGACAGCGTATTCCTTCTCGCGCACAATGTAGATTTTGCCGTCCAAAAGAAGCCGGGCCAGCTTGCCGTCAGTGTCAATATCGAACATGCTGCGCCCGCGCATCGGCTCAAGGTCTGTACTCATTTTGCGGATAATTTCCTTCATGGTGACGGGATCGAGGGGTGCAGTGCCTTCTTTCCCTGTGCTTTCCTCCGTGCGCAGTTTGATTTCCCGGATCACAGTAGAGGTGTTGTTGTATTTCTTGAGTGTCTGGATATCCTTGCGGTACTGCTCGATCTGCACGCGGAGAGCTTGGTTATTCAGCCAGAGCACATTATAGCCCATATGAAAAATGGCGTTATACATGACGCTTCCCACAACCATTCCCAGCACAAAGACGGCGGAAATCTGCGAAAAACGGCGGTAGCGCTGGAAGGGAGGAACCCTCATATCCTGCTCACCCCTTGCCGCACACCCATTTGACCAGCTCGCTGCCCATATGAGCGCCTAGAAAGGCGAAGACTAAATAAAGAACTTGCTTGATGGCTGGTGAGAGATTGCCGCCCAGCATGTTGCTCTCAATGACCCGCATCGGGTCGATAGTTCCGCCGACGGCGGCGGCAAGTGCCCAGATCTTAATCCGGTCGGCCACGTCCAGCATAGTTTGTGTCGGCGGCTGCAGCGAGACTACTGCCCCCATGCCGCCCAGCATGGCTCCTCCCAGCACAATCCCGAAAGCAATAAAGAAATCGAGGACGGCTTTGCTCAAAAAAATATTCATACAAAAAGGCCCCTTTCCGAACCAGGCCGTACTTGACTCAGCCTGTCCTTGTGCTCTTTCTTCATTCTATGGGCGGCTCCCCCTTGAATATGATAAAATAGTTTCATCTTATGTTTTGATTTTGGAACCTGAAGGGAAGTGGGGATATGAGCCCTTTCGTGCATTTGCATGTGCACAGCGAGTACAGTTTACTGGACGGGGCGGCACGCATTACAGATCTGGTGCGCCGGGCCGGCGAATACGGCATGAAATCGCTGGCGCTTACGGATCATGGAGTAATGTATGGGGCCATCCCCTTTTATAAAGCGTGCAAGGCCAGCGGTATCCAGCCGATCATCGGCTGTGAAGCCTATTTGACCGCAGGCTCGCGCCGTGAGCGGGGCAGCCGCAAGGATCAGCCGATCTACCATCTGATCCTGCTCGCGAAGAATGAGACCGGATACAAAAATTTGATGCGGCTGGTGTCCATCGGCCATCTGGAGGGCCAGCATTATAAGCCGCGCATTGATATGGAATCCCTTGCCGCCCATGCCGAGGGTATCATCTGCTTAAGCGCCTGTCTTGGCGGTGAGGTCCCGCAGCATCTGCTGCATGGACGCGAAGAAGAGGCACGCAAAGCGGCGCTGCGGTACAAGGAGATTTTTGGCGAGGATTTCTATCTGGAGCTGCAGGATCACGGGATTCCCGAGCAAAAGCGGGTGAACCCGCAACTGATTGCCCTTGCTTCTGAATGCGGCATCCCGCTGGTAGCCACGAATGATGTCCATTATCTGGCCAAAGAGGACGCCGAGGTCCAGGATGTGCTGATCTGCATCGGCACCGGGAAGACCGTTGATGACGAGGAGCGTCTGAAGATTGGAACCGACCAGCTATTCCTCAAGAGCGGTGAGCAAATGGCCGCGCTGTTCCCGCATGTGCCGCAGGCGCTGGCGAACACACTCCAAATCGCCGAGAAGTGCAATCTGGAGCTGACCTTTGGCGAGCATATCCTGCCGGCCTATTCTCCGCTGCCAGAAGGCATGGATGCTGCCGCCTATCTCCGTGAGCTCTGCTGGAGCGGGCTGGAAGCCCGCTATGCGGATACGCCGCGCTGGTCTTCGCCAGAAGAGAAGGAAGCAGCCGGGAAGCGCTTGGCTTATGAGCTGGGCGTGATTGAGAACATGGGGTTCAGCGATTATTTTCTGATCGTATGGGACTTCATTGCCTTTTGCCATCGCAACGGGATTGTTACAGGTCCGGGAAGAGGTTCCTCCGCAGGCAGCCTGACCGCCTACTGCCTGCGGATTACTGATGTGGACCCGCTAAAGTACAACCTGCTCTTCGAGCGGTTTCTTAATCCCGAGCGTATTACGATGCCGGATATTGATATCGACTTCAGCGACGAGCGCCGGGATGAGGTTATCGCTTATGTGGTGGATAAATACGGCAAAGAGCATGTGGCGCAGATTATTACCTTCGGAACGATGGCTGCCAGAGCGGCAGTGCGTGACGTGGGAAGGGCGCTCAATCTGCCCTATAACGAGGTGGACAAAGCGGCGAAGCTGATCCCGGGGCAACTGGGAATCAGCATCACCCGGGCGCTGGAGGGGGCACCGGAGCTGAAGGCGCTCTATGACAGCAATCTGAAGATCAAAGGCCTGCTTGACATGGCGATGAAGGTTGAGGGCATGCCCCGCCATGCATCGACCCATGCGGCAGGTGTCGTGATCTCCAAGGGGCCCCTGACCGATGCCGTACCGCTTCAGGCTGGCAATGAGAGCACAGCGCTAACCCAGTACTCCATGGAGCATCTGGAGAGCGTGGGTCTGCTGAAGATGGATTTTCTGGGGTTGCGCACGCTATCCATTATTGAGCGCAGCATGAACTGGATTACGGAAATGACCGGCAGTGCTCCGGATTTCCGCATCATTCCGGATGATGATCCTCTAACCTATGAGATGCTGAGCGCAGGAGAAACCACCGGGGTCTTCCAGATGGAGTCTGCAGGCGTACGGCGTGTTCTTAAAGATATGAAGCCTACAGGCTTCGAGGATATCGTATCGGTGGTGGCTTTGTACCGTCCCGGTCCGATGGAGTTCATCCCTAAATATATCGCAGGCAAGCATGGCCAGATCGAAGTGGAGTATCCGCATGCCGATCTGAAGCAGATCCTGGATGATACCTACGGCATTATCGTCTATCAGGAGCAGATCATGCAGATCGCCTCGCTGATGGCAGGATTTTCGCTCGGAGAAGCGGACCTGCTGCGCCGGGCGGTCTCCAAGAAGAAGCGGGAGACGCTTGACAAGGAGCGCGGCCATTTCGTGCAGGGCAGCCTCCAGCAGGGCTATACAGAGGCGGATGCCAATGCTGTCTATGACATGATTGTGCGGTTTGCCAACTACGGCTTCCCGCGCGCCCATGCAGCGGCCTATGGCGTGCTGGCTTTCCAGACGGCCTATCTCAAGGCTCATTATCCCGTCCAGTTCATGGCAGCCATGCTGACGGCTGTGATGGGCACCCACCGTAAGGTGGCGGAATATGTACTGGAATGCCGCCGCAGCGGGATCGGTGTGCTGCCTCCGGATGTCAACGAGAGCGGAGTGCTGTTCACTCCCGTCCCGGGCGAAGGTGCAGGGCATATCCGCTTTGGACTGGCAGCCGTCAAGAATGTCGGCACCCTGGCCGTGGAGAATATTATGGAGGTCCGCAAGGAGCGGCCGTTTGACAGCTTGCTCGACTTCTGCCGCCGTGTGGATCTTCGTGTCTGCAACAAACGGGTGGTGGAGTCTCTGCTGCAGGCGGGAGCATTCGACCGTCTTCCAGGCCATCGTGCCCAATTGCTTGCCATGCTGGACGAGACTGTGGATGCCGCGCTGAAGTGGCGCAAGGAACGCGACGAACTGCAGATTCAGCTCTTCGACGATCTGATAGAAACGCCGAACTGGGAAATCCGCTACCCGGATATTCCAAATTTCACGGTCACCCAGCAGCTGGAGCTGGAGCGCGAACTGCTCGGGCTCTATCTGTCCGGGCATCCGCTGGACGATGCCTCAGAGCTGCTTGAGGAGCCGGGCATGCAGCGGCTCATGGATCTGGGCGAAGCGGCGGATGAGAGCCAGACCGTGACCGCGGGCATGGTCGTGTCCGTCAAGGAAATCACCACGAAGGCCGGGAAGGCAATGGCCTTCGTGGAATGGGAAGACCAGATTGAGCGCTGCGAGGTCGTACTCTTCCCCGAGGTCTGGAAACGCAGCCGCGCCCTGATCGTGAAGGGCGCTCTGCTGGCCCTGCGCGCCAAGGTGCAGCAGGAGGATGAGGGCTTCAAGCTGCTGGCCGAAGAGGTAGCGCCGCTTGGCGCGGACACGCTCCGCGGCCTGCTGCAGCGCCGCAGCGCAGCCGCCGCCCGGGCCGGAGGCCCCGGCCGGGGGGCCACAGCCGGAGCGCCCGGCGGGGCTCCGGCGCAGCTAGCGGGCGCCGGCGGCACCGGCGCCCTCCGCAGCAATGCCGGCGGCGGGGCCCCGCCGGCTACTGCAGCGCCGCGAGCCGCTGCTGCGCCTGCGGCTGCGTCAGCGCCGGGCGCGGCTGCAGGCGCCGCCCCGCGTCCGGCGCAGGGACCCGGCGGCCAGCCCGGCCCGGCCGCCGGAGAGGCCGCTGCCCGGGACTCCGGGGCAGCGGGCAGCGGCCAGCGTGTCTTTATCAAGATCACGCCAGCTGCTGAGAATCCAGCGCTCCTGTCACGTCTCCAGGCGCTGCTGCAGACCCACCCTGGCCCGGCTGACACCCTGCTGTTCTATGAGCGGAACCAGAAGCTGCTGGCGCTCAGCGACGGCTACCGGATTAAGCCCTCGGACGAGCTGGTTGCAGCTATCGAGGCGATGATGGGAACCGGGACCGTCCGAATAAAATAAGAACATTTCCGCCCTTTTCCGCATACATTAGGAAACCACAGGGCAAGGCCCGTGCGGAAAGGGGAAGGTCATCATGTCCTATCAAATGGCAGCAGAGCTGCTGGAGCGCAGGGGAGTATCCCTGTCGTCCATTGCTGAGATCGTATATATTTTGCAATCGGCTTATTATGCGGATTTAACGGAGGAAGAGTGTCTGTCCAGTGTCAAGGCAGTGCTCGGCAAAAGAGAGGTCCAATACACGCTGATGACCGGTGTTGCGCTGGATGAACTGGCGGAAAAACGTCTGCTTCCCCAGCCGCTGCAGGCGGTACTGGAAGCCGATGAATCGCTTTACGGTGCAGATGAGACGCTGGCACTCGGCATTACGGGCGTATATGGGATGATCGGGCTGACAGGTTTCGGATATCTTGACAAAATAAAGCTGGGAATTATCGGGAAATTGAACGATGATAAAGGGAGCATCCACGTTTTTCTGGATGATCTTGTCGCCGGAATTGCAGCGGCAGCTTCAGCAAGAATTGCTCACCGGCACGAAGGAGCAAAGGTATATCCCCATATCAACGGGACGGAATAATTACCTGCACGGGAAACGCCGGATGATGCCCCCTGGTCTGAATTCTATCGCTCTGCTCCTGTTGCGGGAAAAAAGAAAACTGTGTTATCATGATTCCATTATACGGGATACGGCTGGGAATTAAGATTAGGGAGGCTTTGCAGGGCATGTGGACGGTAATCTATATAGCGCCGACCGCCAGAGTGGCGGATATGATTCAGAGCAAGCTTGCGGAAGAAGGATTTCTGATAAAATGCCGTCCGATTAATATGTCCAAGCAGCAGTTTGAGATTCTGGTTCCTTCAGGTGAGCTTGAGGAAGTGCAGGAAGTCCTTAATCTGATTCTGCATCCCTGAGATAACATTTAGATTACAGTCATAACAGCGGCATGCTGCTGTATACGCAAATAAACGGCTGAAGAGGTGCGACCCTTGTTCAAAGATTTATTTCAGAAAAAACGGAAGTACGCGACCATTCCTTCAGAACGTGTGGAGCGGACCGGCGGATCGGCGGAAGGCGAACGGCCCAAACGGGAGATTCCCGAGGGGCTAATGAGCAAGTGCAGTAAATGTGGAACGATCCAGTACAGCAAGGAGCTGGAGAAGAACCTGAAGGTATGCCCTTCCTGCGGCTACCATATGCGCCTGAACGCTTCCGAACGGATCGCAATGACGCTGGACCCTGAAGGGTTTATTGAGTTTGATAGTGAAATGGCCTCTGTGGACCCGCTGCAGTTTCCCGGCTATGCGTCTAAGCTGGAACAGCAGCAATCCAAAACGGGACAGGTTGAAGCTGTCATCACAGGCCAGGGAACCATTAACGGCCATCCTGTAATTGTGGCTGTGATGAACTTTGAGTTCTTTACCGGCAGCATGGGCTCGGTAGTCGGCGAGAAGATTACCCGTGCGGTGGAAGAAGCCACCGAGAAGAGACTGCCGCTGCTGATTTTCTCCACGTCGGGCGGTGCCCGGATGCAGGAGAGCATCCTCAGTCTGATGCAAATGGCCAAAACCAGTGCCGCGCTTGCCAGATTTGGCGAGGTTGGCGGGCTGTATATCTCCGTGATTACCGATCCGACAACGGGCGGTGTATCGGCAAGCTTTGCCAGTCTGGGCGATATTATCATCGCCGAACCAGGAGCGGTTTTCGGCTTTGCCGGACGGATTGTCATTGAGCAGACGATCCGCCAGAAGCTGCCGGACGATTTCCAGACTGCTGAATTCAACCTGCAGCATGGACAGCTTGATCTGGTGGTGCACCGTAAGGAAATGCGTGCAACCCTTGCCAAGCTGCTGGATTTACACGATGTGAAAGGGGGCTTTTAGGTTGGCGGGAGAGTTGCCTTTTGAAATGCCTCTGTTAGAAATGCGCAAGAAAATTGCCGAACTGAATCAGTTCGGCGAAGAAAAAGGGATTGATTTCAGCGATGAAATCGCCCGTCTTGAAGAACGCTACCGTGTGCTTGAAGATGAAATATACTCTAATATTTCGCCGTCCCAGAAGATGCATCTGGCGCGGCATCACGGCCGTCCGACTTCAATGGATCTGATGAGCTTGATCTTTACCGACTTTATTGAGCTGCATGGAGACCGCCTGTTCGGAGATGATCTCGCCGTAGTTGGCGGAATTGCCAAGCTGAACGGGACTTCCGTTACGGTGATCGGCCAGCAGCGGGGCAAGGATACGAAGGAGAATATTCTGCGCTTCTTTGGCAGTGCCCACCCGGAAGGGTTCCGCAAGTCACTGCGGCTGATGAAGCAGGCCGAGAAGTTCGGCCGTCCGGTCATTACCTTTGTCGATACCAAGGGGGCCTACCCCGGCAATACGGCAGAGGAAAGAGGGCAGTCGGAAGCTATTGCGAGAAATCTGTATGAAATGTCGCAGTTAGCGGTACCCGTTATTTGTGTAATCATTGGCGAAGGCGGCAGCGGCGGGGCTTTGGCTATGGCGGTGGGCAACCGCGTCCTGATGCTGGAGCATGCCATCTATTCAGCGATTTCTCCGAATGGCGCGGCTTCGATTCTGTGGAAGGACGCCTCCAAGGCGGAGCAGGCTGCGGAAGCCATGAGGATTACAGCGGCCGATCTGCTGGAGATGGAAGTGATTGAGGAGATCGTTCCTGAGCCTAGAGGCGGAGCTCACCGTGACTACGAAGAGACCGCTGCGGCGATCAAGGATGCCTTATGGCGACATTTGCAGGAGTTGTCGGGAATGGACTGCGCTGAGCTCAAGGAGGATCGTTACCTTAAATTCCGCAAAATTGGTGTGTTTGCCGAAGCCGAGGCTGAGCTGATCAGTGCTGAGGCCGAAGTGCAAATCGTCGACTAATTATGAGTTTCCATTTGCACTTTTAGACATAAATCGGGATTTGGCAGCCTTCGATCTGGACGGGCAGCCGTATACATTTATTACCACCAGAACAACCCTGTGATCGCTCCGGGGTTGTTTTTATTTTGTTGCCCATCTTTGAAAATCCGGAGTAAATTTACTGTAAAAAGTCGCTGCAACATTGATTTTGTGTCCAAGTTGCAGTAATATTCATAAGGGTGCAGTAAAAGGTACATGTGACAAAGTTCCTATGCAGATTGCATGCCTTATAGTAGATTTTGTAGTTGGAAAAAGTGAGACAGAGAGAACGAAAAAACGGAGGAAAACCTAATGCGGAAAAGTAAAATTGTATGTACGATTGGTCCTGCTAGTGAATCGTTGGAGAATATCAAAAAATTGATTTTGGCCGGTATGAATGTAGCCCGTCTGAACTTCTCCCACGGCGATTTTGAAGAGCACGGCAACCGGATCAAAACGATCCGTCAAGCTTCCAAAGAACTTGGCAAAACCGTTGCTATCCTGCTCGACACCAAAGGACCAGAAATTCGCACAGGCAAGCTGGAAGTAGAACCGATTGAACTGGTTCAGGACGAGTATCTGACATTGACTACGGAAGAAATCCTTGGCGACCAAAACCGTATTTCCATCACATACAGCGACCTGCCTAACGATGTTCAAGTGGGATCCACTATCCTGATCGACGACGGCCTAATCGGACTTACCGTTGTTGACGTTCAAGGCACAGAAATCAAGACCCGCATTGTTAACGGCGGTACGATCAAGAGCAAAAAAGGCGTTAACGTACCAGGAGTTGCAATCTCCCTGCCGGGCATTACGGAAAAAGACACCAATGATATCATTTTTGGGATTGAACAGGACATCGATTTTATCGCCGCTTCCTTCGTTCGCAAAGCCAGCGACGTTCTGGAAATTCGTGCATTGCTTGAGAAGCACAACGCTTCCCACATCCAAATCATTTCCAAAATCGAGAACCAGCAAGGTGTTGACAACCTTGATGAAATCCTGGCAGCTTCAGACGGCCTAATGGTTGCCCGTGGTGACCTTGGTGTAGAAATTCCAGCTGAAGATGTGCCTTTGGCTCAAAAATTGATGATTCAAAAATGTAACATTGCCGGCAAACCGGTAATCACTGCTACACAAATGCTGGATTCCATGCAGCGTAACCCGCGTCCTACCCGCGCCGAAGCGAGTGACGTAGCGAACGCAATCTTCGACGGAACCGATGCAATCATGCTGTCCGGTGAAACAGCTGCCGGGAAATATCCGGTAGAATCCGTACTCACCATGTCCCGCATTGCTGAGAAGGCTGAATCTGCATTGAACCACCGTGAAATTTTCATGAAGCAGCAAATCGCTCAAGAAACTACTGTAACTGAAGCAATCAGCCAATCCGTTGCGATCTCCGCTCTGGATCTGAATGCTAAGGCTATTATTTCTTCGACTGTAACGGGCCACACTGCACGCGTGGTTTCCAAATACCGTCCGAAATCACAGATTATCGCTGTGACAACACAAGAAAGAACTATGCGTCAACTGGCTCTCGTATGGGGTGTAACTCCGGTTCACGGATTGGAAGCTACTTCGACAGACGAGTTGCTCGAAACTGCTCTTAAAGGCGGTAAAGCATCCGGCCTGGTGAAAGCTGGAGATCTGGTTGTCATTACAGCCGGTATTCCACTTGGACGTTCCGGTTCCACTAACCTGGTAAAAGTAGACACGATCCCTGCTGACTAGTCTTCGGGAATCTGTCTCAGCCATGTATGATTGAATCCCCAAAAAGCAATGGTGCAAGACGCCATTGCTTTTTTTATTAATATGGATGTTATATATTGAATGGAGAGTTTTGAAGAAAGTACATTAAGATCGGACAAAAATAGGGCTTCTGGAATGAATCAGAGGTTTCCCTTTACGATAGACGCGTTTGACGATAAAGGCATCCCCGCTTGCATTAGCGCAGGCAGGAATAGCTACAGTAGCCTTATTCTGAACCATGATTCCACCGTCGGCAGGCGTAAGTCTTGGACTTTTTCCATTCACCCGGCAGCTAAAGAACCGGGTGGGCGACATTTTGGCCAGTCCCCCGATGCTGCCTCCTACCTGGGGCGCTTCCAAAATCCACTCGGCAGAGGTTTGCGGACCGGAGTACCGCTGAACAGTACGGAAAGTCCAGGTTTTGCTGAGGTTGCAGAGTGTAATTCGCCATTTGCCGCTGCTAAGCTTGACGATGGAAGCCCGCATGTGGTCCCCCGGAGAAACAGGAAGCGGGATTACAGTCTCTGCTGCAGGTAGAATTTCCCACCAGGCATAGTAGTGTAGAACTCCGTTTATGGATTCGTGACCGGTTCCTGTCTGAATCAGACTGCTATTCCTGAAGCCGTCGATTCCAATCCAGGCAGAGGAATAGGTGGGACTGGAAGTGGGTTTGACAAAAGGAACTGTCCATTCACCGGAAATCCGCCGGAAGGAAGCCCTTTTGCCTGAGATGGCATACCCGCTCCAGTTGCCGGAGGTCCAGCCAAAACCGGTGCTTTGGGCTCTGCCTGCATGGGATTTATCCGTAATACAAGGCCGTGTACCTTTTGAAAGATTAGCTTTGCTCACAGTTTCACCGCCTTTTACCAATATGAGAAGTTAGGTCTGCTGCTCTATTTAATGCGATGTAGACTTATAAAGTATGGGTATTCCGTTAAAAAGGAATAGAGAGGACTTATCGTACAAATGGATAAATTATTGAAGCTGCGCGGGTTTTATCTTTTTTTGGGACTTGCCGGCGGCTCATTTGGCTCGTATCTTACACTACTGCTAAAAGACAATGGACTCGGCAGCGGCCGGATCGGAATGCTGATGGCGACGGGAACCTTGATTGCTATCTGTATTCAGCCCCTGTGGGGCGTAATCTCAGACCGCTACAATCAGGCACGGCTGGTGCTGATTCTCAGTGTGGCCGTACCTGCAGTGCTGGCGGTTTTTTACCAGTCGGAATATTTCATTGTTTTGCTGATGGTCTATACCGTATCTACCATCTTCTCCTCTACACAGGCTCCTATTGCCGATTCCTACGCCATTGTAGCGGCGAATCAGGCAGGTTCCACTTACGGGAGCATCCGGATGATGCTGAGCATAGGAGCGGCCGTAGGGGCCTATGCCGGGTCACAGTATGTGTCACATTTTTCTGTATCCACGATCTGGCTGCCATTTCTGATTCTGAACAGTGTCGCGGTTATTATTGCGTTCACCCTGCCCAAGCAGGCAGAAGAGAACCGGATGATGAGCCAGTCGTTCTCCAAAGGAATCAAAAATCTGCTGGGCAATAAGATCTTTCTGGCTTTTCTGGGCGGGAGCTTTCTGGTCAACCAGACCATGACAGCTTTCGGTACCTACTTTGTGATTGCCTTTCAATCGGTAGGAGGCTCGACCAGCCATGCGGGGATCGCGCTGTTCATCGCTTCGTTCACGAACTTCCCCTCCATGCTGTTTGCCTCCAAGATCATCCGGAAGCTGGGGAGGGAGCGCACGCTGCTGCTGGGTGCGCTGATCTATGTGCTGCGGTGGGGAATCCAGTTCGCTTTTCCAGCCCCTGCGGTAATGATTGGTGTTCAGGTACTGCATGGTGTGTCCTTCGGACTCTTTTACATCGCCGCGGTGGAATATGTATCGCACATCACGCTGCCTGAGATGCAGGCTACCGGCCAAAGTGTGTTCAACATCGTTTTCTCCGGTTTTGCGGGGATTCTGGGCAATCTGCTGAACGGGATTTTACTGGACCAGGGTGGTGTGTGGCTAATGAATTTGTCCTGTATGATCAGTTCTGCGGCGGGTGCACTTTTGATTTTCTACGTCGTTCGAAGCTCGCGAAGAAATGTTCCGCGGCCGGTGGCATCTGAAGGAGCAAGCCTCTAGGAGGTACTGTAACAAATAACATTCCTATAGAGAAGATGAAAACGCAGCAGCCGTTTCTGCTTAGAAAGGGGCAAGTATTTATGGGATCACGTAATCCGGGATTGGCCAGCCGCTGGCATGCTACTTCATTCCGTGTCCGCTATCAGGAGACAGACCAGATGGGTGTGGTCTATCACGCTAATTATTTGAGCTGGTTTGAGAGCGGACGCACAGAAATGTTCCGGGGGCTTGGCTTTGCCTACCGTACACTGGAAAATATGGGTGTGCTTCTGCCAGTCACGGCTGCAGATTTGCAATTTAAAAGTCCGGCGCGATATGATGATCTTGTCGCTGTGTATGCGCGCCTGACCACTTTTTCAGCACTGCGGGTCGTATACGAATATGAAATCCGCCGATTGGCGGAGCCGGAAACGGGTGAACCTGATTCTTCCGCGCTTACAGCCGGGCCTGTATATCTTGATAAGCTGCCTGGTGAATTGCTCGTTGCCGGTTCAACCAGCCACGTGTGGCTGAATATGGACTGGAAGCCAGTTAGACTGGACCGGATACTTCCGGAATTGTTTTACGCCATAACCTTGGCGCTTAGGGAAGAAGGAGGAGCAGTATGATCAGGAACAAATGGCTGTGGGCTGCATTATTCATTATCCCGGCCGTGGAATTATTCGGGTTTATTTATGTGGCAGGTTTTCTCGGAGCACCCAAGACAATGCTGCTCATGCTGGCCAGCTCTGTGATCGGTTTCTTGATGATGCGTTTCGAAGGCAAGAAGGTGCTGCTCGACAGCAGAACACAGATGCAGGAGGGCCGGGTACCGGGGCGGACCATGCTGGACGGCTTGTGCATTTTTTTTGGCGGCCTGTTGCTGATTCTGCCGGGCTTTGTGACGGATATCGTCGGATTTTCGCTGGTGTTTCCGCTGACCCGGCCGCTGTACCGGGTTTTTCTGCTGAAATGGATTGAGAAAAAAATGAAAAACGGCACCTTCACCTTTTACCGCAGATAAGCCGGTAAGAGGAAGGTGCCGGAATTCCCGGTTCAGCTGGAGCGTTTCTATTGCAGATTCATGCAGTAGAACGCTTTTTTTATTTACTCAATTCCACTACAAGCACGCTTCAGCTTTAATGCAGCCTGCCGCTCACGATATAGCTATGCAGTGCGCGGAACACGCCGGCCCGGTGAAAGGCATCAAGCACGACCAATAGGACGGGTCCAAGGATCAGACCAAGCATGCCGAACAGCTGCAAGCCGGCGAACATGCCGATTAGCATCGCAAGCGGGTCCAGGCCAATGCTGCTTGCAAGTACCTTAGGCTCCAAAATCTGGCGGGTGATGAGAATTACGGCATAGAGCACCGATAATCCGATGCCAAGCGCCAGATTGCCGGTCATGTAGGAGTATAGAGCCCATGGCAGCAACACAATGCCCACCCCGAGATAAGGCACCAGATCGACCAGTCCAATCGTCAGCCCAATGGCAAATGCAGAATCTACGCCAAGCACCAGGAGCCCGGTAATGACGATAATAGCCGTGATTGAAATCAGCACCAGCTGCGCCCTAAGGTAGCCAAACAGCGCCTTGCGCAGATCCTGCCAGATCTCGGATACCGGTCTGAGCATTGGTGAAGGCACAAGCGCTCTCAGCTTCGCATTATGCCGGTCCCAACCGGTGCTGAGGAAGAAGGCGGATAACATGATGACGATAAGGATGGTACCCAGACTTGGCAATGCGGAGATCAGCTTCAGGATCATATTGAAAAATCCGGTAATGAATTGAGTCATGGCTTGGCCTACCGTTTCCGTTGTCCTGCTGATATTACTGTCGATCGTGGCATGATAGTTTGGGTTATCATGGTAAAACTGATTGATCTGGTTAATAATATTTTGAATGCTGGCATTCCGGCTAATGGACAGCAGCAGCTCCCGCCACTGGTCGGTGTGCAGATCGAAGGTCTGCAGCAAGACAATCAGTTCCTTAACAAGGCGGGTGATCAGTGCAGTTAGTACAAGCGCGGTACCCCCTACATAAAAGAGCAGTGACAACGACACAGCCAGCCAGCGCGGAAGTTTGAAGCCTATTAGAATAAGCACCAGAGGATGCATCAGGTAGGCAAGCAGGTAGGCAAGCAGCAGAGGGTACATAAGCGGGAGCAGGACATAGACTGCCACCAGCAGTGATGAGGCCGCAAGCAAGACCCACAGGCCGCGCAGCACTCTTTTTAATACCAGCGAATCCATGTCATATCCCTCCAAATAAAGGCTGCTGCTACTGAACCAGCTCGTCTAATATATATTCAGAAATTGGATATAAAGACTATCCGGATACAGGAATCCGCTTTTTCACAGCAGCCTGTATAAACTGAAAGCGCGAACATGAAACAGGGATTTCAGAAGTTTTTTTCTATCTGTCCGATAAAATCATTTGATGCGTCCCAAAGCTTCCACGTTGTTCACATAACCGTCAAAATCCGGTATGATTATTAAAGGTTACACATCGAAAGTTCGTTGCATTCTCTGCAGCATGTCATTCTGCATGATTATTAATTGTTTGGATATATCAAAATGTAAATGTTTTCATCCCTGTAATAACAGTATTTATACCTAGTTGGCAAAGGAGAGAGATACTATGACAGCTACTAAAGGATTGGAAGGCATTGTTGCCACAACCTCCTCGATCAGTTCGATTGTGGATGGCGTACTCACTTACCGCGGATACGATATCGATGATCTTGCGGAGAACGCTACTTTCGAAGAGACCGCATATTTGCTGTGGTTCGGCAATCTGCCGACGACTCCTGAGCTGCAGGCCCTGCGGCGGGATCTCAGTGCCTTTGCGCCAATCCCTGATCAGGTGATTGCACAAATGAAGCTGTTCCCCAAAGAAGTGAGCACGATGGCCGCACTCCGCACAGCCGTATCAAGCCTTGCCCTGTATGACCCGGCCGCCGACGATATGAGCCGTGAAGCTAATGAGATCAAGGCCGTTAAGCTACAGGCGCAGATCCCGACAGTGGTTGCTGCGCTGGCCCGTATTCGTAAGGGACTTGAGCCTATAGCCCCCAAAGAAGGTCTGACCATTGCCGAGAATTTCCTGTATATGCTCTGGGGCAAGCAGCCGGATGTTGTATCGGTCAAGGCACTAGACACCGCGCTTGTACTTCATGCCGACCATGAGCTGAATGCGTCCACCTTTGCCGGCCGGGTTACGGTTGCTACACTGTCAGACATTTATTCAGGGGTCACATCGGCTATCGGCGCGCTCAAAGGACCCCTGCACGGGGGCGCGAATGAAGCAGTTATGAAGATGCTTGAGGAAATCGGCAGTCTGGATGCTGTGGAATCGTACGTCAGCGGCAAGCTGGAGCGCCGGGAGAAGATCATGGGCTTCGGGCACCGGGTCTACAAAAATGGCGATCCGCGCGCCAAACACCTGATGAAGATGTCCCGTGAGCTGGGGATAATGAAGAATGATACTACACTCTACGATATGTCTGTCAAAGTCGAGGAGCTGATTACTTCGCGCAAGGGCTTGAAGCCTAACGTTGATTTTTATTCGGCTTCGGTCTATACGCAGCTGGGCATTGAGCGGGAGCTGTTCACACCGATTTTTGCGATCAGCCGTGTTTCGGGTTGGACTGCGCATATTCTGGAGCAGTATGAGGACAACCGCATCATTCGCCCGCGTGCGGAATACACAGGAATGTCCGAACAAAAATACGTTCCGGTGGACGAGAGATAAAGCAGCCCTTGCGGGCCGCTGCACCCCTTTAGTAGAATGAACTATAAACCAAACTCAAAGCCTATGCTTCCGGAAAGACTTTTGAACAAAAATCATTCAAGGAAGTCTAGGCTCACAAAACAAAATTTTTAGGAGGAATACCCACTAATGTTGAAACTGGAAAAATACGATCTGCCGACAGAAGGCGAACAAATTACAATCGAAGATGGCAAGCTGCTCGTTCCGGATCATCCGATCATCCCGTTCATTGAGGGTGACGGTACAGGCCGCGACATTTGGAAAGCCTCCAAACGGGTACTGGATGCCGCAGTAGCCAAAGCATACGGCGGTAAGAAACAGATTGCCTGGTACGAAGTATTTGCCGGCGAGAAGGCCTTCAATACATATGGTGAATGGCTGCCGAATGATACGCTCGAAGCAATTCGCGAGTACATTGTAGCGATCAAAGGACCTCTGACTACTCCAATCGGTGGAGGCATCCGTTCCCTGAATGTAGCACTGAGACAGGAATTGGATCTGTATGTATGCCTGCGTCCAGTGCGTTATTTCGATGGAGTGCCTTCACCTGTGAAGCATCCTGAGCTAGTGGACATGGTGATTTTCCGTGAGAATACAGAGGATATTTATGCCGGAATCGAGTATCAGGAAGGTTCCGCTGAAGTGAAGAAGGTTATAGAATTCCTGCAAAACGAGATGGGTGTGAACAAAATCCGCTTCCCGGAAACATCCGGAATCGGCATTAAACCGGTATCCATGGAAGGCTCGAAGCGTCTGGTGCGCTCCGCTGTTGAATATGCAATCAAGCATGGCCGCAAGAGTGTGACACTGGTACACAAAGGCAATATTATGAAGTTTACCGAAGGCGCATTTAAGAACTGGGGGTATGAGGTAGCCGAGCAGGAATTCGGCGATCATGTCTTCACCTGGAATCAATATGATGCCATCAAGGAGCAGAGCGGTGAGGCTGCCGCTAATGCTGCTCAGAAGGAAGCAGAAGCAGCGGGCAAAATCATCATCAAGGATGCCATTGCGGATATTGCCCTGCAGCAGGTATTGACCCGTCCAACCGATTTCGATGTGATTGCAACGCTCAACCTGAACGGCGATTACCTATCCGACGCACTGGCTGCGCAAATCGGCGGCATCGGCATCGCTCCCGGCGCGAACATCAACTATATTACGGGTCACGCTATTTTTGAAGCTACCCATGGTACTGCACCTAAGTATGCGGATAAGGACGTGGTAAATCCGGGTTCAGTGATTCTGTCCGGCGTCATGCTGCTGGAGCACCTGGGCTGGCAGGAAGCGGCTGATCTGATCTACAATGGCATGAGCACGGCCATTAACAATAAGACCGTAACCTATGATTTCGCCCGTCAGATGGAAGGCGCAACAGAACTGAAATGCTCGGCATTTGCTGACGAGATCATTAATCACCTGTAGTCCCTGAAATCAATTGCATATGCTTACGAAGTGAGTTTGTACGAAGGAATTCAATACGGTATTCCTAACAAACGCTTAGGAGGATCACTCGTGGCTATCAAACGTCATAAAATTACAGTTGTGGGCGCCGGTTTTACCGGTGCCACCACGGCGCTGATGCTTGCCCAGAGGGAGCTTGGCAATGTGGTGCTTCTGGATATTCCCCAGCTTGAGAACCAGACCAAGGGGAAGGCGCTGGACATGCAGGAAGCCGGTCCGGTGCAGAAGTATGACGCCCAGATCACAGGAACTTCCAGCTACGGCGATGCTGCCGATTCAGATATCGTCATCATTACGGCGGGAGTTGCCCGCAAACCGGGGATGAGCCGCGATGACCTTGTGAATACGAACGCGGGCATCGTAAAATCAGTCTGTGAGAATGTGAAGCGAGTAGCTCCGGAATCCATAGTAATTATCCTGAGTAATCCGGTGGATGCCATGACTTACGTTGCTTATAATACCCTAGGCTTTCCTAAAAATCGTGTAATCGGTCAATCCGGTGTGCTGGACACCGCGCGGTACTGCACCTTTATTGCTCAAGAGCTTAATGTTTCGGTAGAGGATGTACGCGGCTTTGTGATGGGTGGCCATGGGGATGATATGGTTCCGCTGATCCGTTACTCCAGTGCCGGCGGCATTCCGATTGATAAGCTGATTCCTGCCCAGCGGATTGCTGATATTGTAGAGCGTACCCGTGCCGGTGGAGGCGAAATTGTCAGCCTCCTGGGTAATGGCAGTGCCTACTACGCTCCTGCAGCATCTCTGGTGCAAATGACTGAAGCGATCCTGAAGGATAAGAAGCGGATTATTCCCGTCATTGCCCTGCTGGAAGGGGAATATGGTTATGACGGACTGTTCATGGGTATCCCGGCGCTGCTTGGTGCGGAAGGTATTGAGAAGATCTACGAGCTGGAGCTGACCGCGGAAGAAAAGGCGGCTCTGGATAAATCAGCAGATTCTGTACGTGCGGTTACTTCAGTGGTTAAGGTATGATTCCCAGCGGTCACAAGCCCTCATTTCTTGAATGGAAATGAGGGCTTTCTTTTCATGGACGGCGGGGTTGGGTATAATAAGAATGTAACTTATATCACAGCGAAAAGTGAGGAGGTTAAACAATGGATCGGATTTTCTTTTTCTTACATATGATCGGGACATTGGCGGTCGGCTTTTATCTGGTGCTTCCGTTTATTCTGAGCGGCACCGGTAAGCTGTCTGCAGCAGCCAAAGAAGGGACGCTTAGCGCCATTGGCGGATTGAACCGGTTTGCCCAGTATGGTCTGGTCATTCAGCTGCTGACTGGCGGATACATGATCTCTAAGGGGGATTACACCGTAGCCTGGATGGTTGTCGTGGTTGTACTCCTGCTGGCAATGTTTGCTCTGGGCGGTATTATGGGCAAGCCGCTGCGTCTGGCCACAGCCGGCATGCGTGAGAACCGTGATGTGTCAGACCAAACCGCGAAGCTTCGTACCATGAGCCTGCTGCTGATGGTTGTGCTGATCGTAATGGTATTCTTCATGGTGTATAGACACATTATCTAGGTAAGGATGATTATTCACCAAACCGTCAAGCCTGCCCCTGATTCGAGGGGGCGGGCTTTTACTGCATTCCAGCCTGATTACCTTATAGCAGGTCCTCTGACAAAAACACATTGCTTTTCTCAAATTCCGCTTGTATTCCGGGTGGGAGCAGGGTCTGAAGCTCGTGACGGGTACACCATTTATAGTCTGCATGCTCTTCGGAGAGCACCACTGTATTCTCATCGGTCCGGCACCAGTAGGTAATGATGACGAGTTGCCTGCCCGGATCGGTCAGAAAGGACACGGCATACAATAGCCTTTCCACCGTGACCGTAAGTCCGGTTTCCTCCTTAATCTCCCGCTCGAGTGCAGCCTCCAGGCCTTCTCCGAATTCCATTTTTCCGCCGGGGCATTCCCAGCTGCCTGCTCCTATCGCATCTGCAGCTGCCCGCTGTACGAGCAGGATTCTGCCTTGATGCAGAATGACTCCTTTGACCGCAACGATGATGCTCCGTGTATTTCTGGTCATATAACTTATGCGCCTCCTTATCCTATGGGTTAATCGCTCCGGATCCTATCTCGGATCTATACTTCACTAAATTATATCGGCCCTTTAAGTCAAAAACGACTGTATTTTTGTTTGGACAGCCGGGAAGTGTGGTAAGTAACTTAACGTAAAGCGATTGTATAATTGATGATGCAGAAGCCATCCTAATACGATGTGGTTACTTCAACAAAAGGTACACAGCGAAAGGAGAATGGATCATGCCAGAAAATAAGCAGACTACCAAAACCTTGCCTCCCCAGGTGCAGGACCGTCAGCCCGGTATCGAGAGCGAGATGAATCCGCGCCCTGAATTTGAAACGTCCAGCTACAAAGCGGCAGGCAAACTGCTGGGTAAGGCGGCGCTCATTACGGGAGGCGACAGCGGTATTGGACGGGCGGTTGCCGTTCATTTTGCCAAAGAAGGTGCGGATGTGGTCATTTCCTATCTGAATGAGCATTCTGATGCCGAAGAGACCAAACGCCAAGTAGAGCAGGAGGGACGGAAGTGTATTCTGATCGCCGGTGACATCGGCGTAGAAGCGTTCTGCCAGGATCTGATCAACCGGGCGGTAGAGGGGCTCGGTAAGCTGGACATCCTGATTAACAATGCGGCCGAGCAGCATCCGCAGGACAAGATCGAGGATATTACCTCCGAGCAGCTGGAGCGGACGTTCCGTACGAATATTTTCTCCATGTTCTATTTGACCAAGGCAGCTATGCCGCATCTGAAAAAAGGCTCCACGATCATCAACACGACATCGATCACCGCCTACCGCGGCAGTCCGCAGCTGCTGGACTATTCGTCCACCAAAGGCGCGATTCTCAGCTTCACCCGCTCGCTGTCGATGAATCTGGCGGAAAAGGGCATCCGCGTGAATGCTGTAGCTCCGGGTCCGATCTGGACACCGCTGATTCCATCCACATTTGATGCCAAAAAGGTCAGCGAGTTCGGCGGCACACAGCCCATGCAGCGTCCGGGACAACCGGAAGAGCTGGCACCAGCCTACGTCTATCTGGCCTCGGATGATTCATCCTATGTTAGCGGCCAGGTAATGCATGTCAACGGCGGGGAAATTGTCAACGGCTAGAAGTTGCTGTACGGTCAAGTAGGTTTCTGGAAAATATAACAGTTCAAGAGCAGGCCCATGCGGTCTGCTCTTTTTTATGTACCATATAAGATGAAGCTTTGGGTAAAAGGGATAGCTTTTCCGAGGATTAATATGTTAATATGAACCACGTCAGCAATTGAATACTGCAATTGTCCCTAGGGGTGCCGCAAGGCTGAGACGAACGTGACGTTCGGACCCTTTGAACCTGATCTGGTTAAAACCAGCGTAGGAAAGCGGAGAATGAATGAACTGCAGCGGGGTTGTATTTCTTACACCCGTATTCCTGTACAAATTTATGACTGCCTCCTATCGCGGGGGCGGTTTTTTTGTGTTGCGCGTTTTGCTGCAATAGTGTGGAGCAGGAGGTGAAGAAGTGGCGGAAATTCATTTAATATCGGACGGGAAGCTTGAGCTTGGGCGTTTCGTCAGCCTGGCGGCTGCTGTGCAT
The DNA here is from genome assembly GCF_001909085.1 of Paenibacillus sp. P32E. Classification (NCBI taxonomy): domain Bacteria; kingdom Bacillati; phylum Bacillota; class Bacilli; order Caryophanales; family Paenibacillaceae; genus Paenibacillus; species Paenibacillus sp. P32E. The sequence goes on from NZ_LVYY01000004.1 coordinate 205,757, forward strand.
CCGCTCGTGGACTTTATTCATCTGCGGGAAAAAAACCGGTCTGCCCTGGAGCTGCTCAGCATGGCAGAGCAACTGCTGCGTGCAGGAATCCCCGCATCCAGACTGGTCATCAATGACCGGCTGGATGTTGCGCTGGCCGCCGGTGCAGGCGCTGTCCAGCTAGCCTGGCACAGCCTGCCGCCTGCAGCAGCCCGTGCAGCCGCTCCAGGTCTCCGGCTGGGCAGGTCGGTGCACTCCGCGGCAGAAGCAGCGGAAGCAGGCAGGCAGGGGGCGGACTTCTGCCTGTTCGGCCATATTTTCCCTACCGGCTGCAAGCCCGGACAGCGGGGGCGCGGTTTGGCGCTCCTGGAGGAAGCGGTGCGCAGCACCCGTATTCCACTGATTGCTATCGGCGGGGTGGAGCCTGGAAATGCAGGTCAAGTGATCCGTCACGGTGCTGCCGGGATTGCGGTCATGTCCGGCATTTGCGGAGCGGATGACCCCGTATCTGCTGCCCGTGCTTACCGGTTGGCGGTTCAGGAGGCGTAGGACCTGTGGTGTATTGTGACTCCAGTAAATCGGTGAATGGTACCACGCCAAGGAGGTGAGAGCGCATGAATCTGATCATTAATGGCAAGCCAGGAGTGGTTGCGGAAGAATGCCGGACCGTTGCCGATCTGTTAAGCCGGCCCGAATGGAGCTTTCGGCTTGTGATCGTGGAACGAAATGGTGAGATTGTCAGCAAGGAGCATTACGGGTCGGAGATATTATGTGAAGGCGACAGGCTGGAGCTGGTGCATTTTGTAGGCGGGGGCTGAAGCCATGAGGCTATCATAAAATATTTGAATTTTTTTCACGCTAAAAATTATCCTTCTATTTTTTTACTGAAACGGATACCGTCTTAAAAATGACGGTGAAGCCGTTTCCCTTGTCGAATTTCATCCCAGGAGGCGAGTTCATGTTAGATCCATTGGTGATTGGCGGCATTACGTTATCGAGCCGGCTGTTCATCGGTACCGGCAAATACAGCCGCAATACACTGATTCCCGAGGTGGTTTCAGCTTCAGGCTCACAGGTAATCACGGTAGCTCTGCGCCGTGTAGATCCGGAGAGCCAGGACAATATTATCAGCCATATTCCTTCCCATATGACTCTGCTTCCAAATACTTCGGGTGCGCGCACGGCTGAGGAGGCTGTGCGGATCGCCAGACTGGCCAGAGCCGCAGGCCTTGGCAATTGGGTCAAGATTGAGGTAATCAATGATCAGAAATATCTGCTTCCAGACAACCTGGAGACTATCCGGGCCACAGAAATACTGGCCGCCGAAGGCTTCGTAGTGCTGCCCTATATGAGCCCGGACCTCTCAGCCGCGCTGCGGATGCAAGCAGCGGGGGCCGCCGCCATCATGCCGCTTGGCTCCCCCATCGGCTCGAACCGCGGCTTGCGTACCACAGAGCTGCTGCGCATTCTCATCTCTGAGGTGGATCTACCGGTGATCGTCGACGCCGGCATCGGCCGCCCGTCCGAAGCGGCAGAAGCGATGGAACTTGGCGCATCCGCTGTGCTGCTCAATACGGCAATCGCTACCGCCCGTGATCCGCTGCTGATGGCTGCGGCCTTCCGTGAGGCGGTAGCTGCAGGCCGCAAGGCCTATTTGGCAGGACTCGGTCCAGTGGAAGAGACGGCTGTTGCGTCTTCGCCATTGACCGGATTTCTGAAGTGACTCACTGGCTAACGGAAATGGGGGAGTAACATGAGTTTTTTTGAACCACTGACTCGTCTGGAGCAACTGCCTTACGGGAGTTTGTGGCAGGAGTACCGGGTGGAGGATGTGAAGCGGGCACTTCTCAAGGATCGTCTGGATGAAAAAGACCTGCAGGCCCTGCTGTCTCCGGCTGCGGAATCTTGTCTGGAGGAGATGGCTCAGCGTGCGCAACGGTTGACCCGTTCGCATTTTGGGCATGTGATGCAGCTGTTCACACCGATGTATCTGGCTGATTTCTGTGTGAATCACTGTACGTATTGCAGCTTCAGCTCGATTTATGATTTTCCTAGAAAAAGATTGACTCCGGAGGAGATCAGACAAGAGGCTATAGCGATCTCCTCCACGGGCCTGCGCCAACTTCTGATTCTGACCGGGGAATCGCGCAGGGATAGTCCGGCCGCTTATGTGAAGGAATGCGTAGAAATTCTGCATGAATACTTCTCTTCTGTCAGTATAGAGGTGAACCCGCTGTCTACTGAGGAGTATCGGGCGCTTAGGGAAGCGGGAGTGGACGGGCTGACCCTGTATCAGGAGGTGTACCATCAGGAAACCTACCGCAAGCTGCATGTGAAAGGTCCCAAAAGAGTCTACCGGAACCGTCTGGATGCCCCCGAACGAGGGTGTCAGGCCGGTTTCCGCTCGGTCAACATCGGTGCGCTTCTGGGCATGTATGATTGGCGCCAGGAAGCCTTCATGACCGCGATGCATGCCCGCTATCTGCAGGACAAATATCCGGAATGTGAAATCGGCTTATCCGCCCCGCGTTTTCGTCCGTATCTGGGCGAGTTCAACCCGGAGAGCGATGTTACCGACCGTGCGCTGGTGCAGATTATTTTGGCGTATCGCCTGTTTCTGCCACGCTCCGGCATTACCCTGTCCACCCGGGAGCCCGCCTCCCTGCGGGATCACCTGATCCATCTTGGGATCACCAAAATGTCGGCAGGTGTCTCCACCGAAGTAGGGGGACACACCCAGGATGGCGGGACTCCGCAATTCGAAATCTCGGATGAACGGAATGTGCAGGAGATCACGGATATGCTTCAGGCAGCCGGCCTGCAGCCCGTCTTTAAGGATTGGGACCTGCTGAAGCTGCAGGCATGATAAGGGTTGCCGTGGTAACCGTGCTAAGGTGCTGAGGAGCTAATTGTCAGAAAAATATGCAGAGAATCTGTGACTCTGGTGCTACTCCTGCTTGAAGCAGCCTGTTCTGTATCTACAGATTAGAATTTGATTGAGCTCCTACGGGTCCGATCATAGGAGTCCACTGTTTATAACATGTTGTCCGCGCCATCCACCGGTTGTCCGCAATCCACAGATCCTCCGTCCGAACCGGCGGACAGCTCATCCAGGGACATCTCGAAGCCGGGAGCCATATGAATCAGGAAGTATTCCATTTCCGGCATTTCAAGCCCGCGCAGTTTGGCTGCGGTTTGTACCCTGGCCGCTGCGAATTCACGGTTGCCTGCAGCAACCTCCCAGACGCATTTCAGGTAAGCGTCCAGATGATCTGCCGCTTTGACATAACGCAGCAAAAGGGCATCTTCGGAGCCGGAAGGACTGTCCTGAGGCTGCAGAAGCGGCGCGTAAACAGAAGTAAGCTCCGGCGGAATCATCCCCTTCAGCCGTTCGGCGGCGACCCGCTCCATGTCGCGGAAGCTGGACAGTAGACGCGGATTGTTGTGCTTGACCGGCGTAGCAATATCGCCGGTGAAGACCTCAGTGGCGTCGTGAAACAGCGCCATTGCGGCCGCACGGTCGGCATTCAGCGAGCGGGCGAAGTGGACGTTGCCAATGGAGCAGAGCATATGCGACAGCAGGGCAACCTGGAACGAGTGCTGCGCGACGTTCTCCGGTGCTGTGCTTCGCATAAGGCTCCAGCGCTGGATATATTGAAGCCGGTACAAATAGGCTGAAAAATGGTAATTCAATTTTTACGTAACCCCTTTCATGCGTGGTTTAATATGTTATGATAAAACTAATTGTAACAGAGTTTGGACAACCGCGAACGCATGGAGAGGAGCTGGACTGAAGATGCAGCATTTTGAAGACAGTGTGTATGATCTGATCGTGGAAACCTCAACAAATCTGCCGGGCGATGTGCGCCGGGCAGTAGCCAAGGGACGTGCTCTGGAGGACCGGGCTACCCGCTCCGGCCTCGCACTCACTACCATTGCACAGAATATTGGCATGGCTGAGCTGCAGGTATCTCCGATCTGTCAGGATACAGGGATGCCGACTTTTATCATTCATACACCTGTGGGTGTGAATCAGATCGAGATGAAGAAGGACATCCATAACGCCATTATCCGTGCGACGAAGAATGGCAAGCTGCGCCCCAATTCTGTAGATTCGCTGACAGGGGAGAACAGCGGGGATAATCTGGGTGCAGGGACTCCGGTGATTCACTTTGAGCAGTGGGAAGAAGCAGCAGTGGAGGTGCGGCTGATTCTGAAGGGCGGAGGCTGCGAGAACAAGAATATTCAATACAGCCTGCCTGCGGAACTGGAGGGCCTTGGCAAAGCGGGCCGCGATCTCGACGGCATCCGCAAATGCATCCTTCATTCGGTATTTCAGGCACAGGGCCAGGGCTGTAGTGCCGGTTTCATCGGGGTCGGCATCGGCGGGGACCGTACCACCGGGTATGAGCTTGCCAAGAAACAGCTGTTCCGCAAGGTGGAGGATGTGAATCCCATACAGGATCTGGCCAAGCTTGAAGACTATATTATGGAGAATGCTAACAAACTGGGAATCGGTACGATGGGCTTTGGCGGTGAAGTCACACTGCTGGGCTGCAAGATTGGAGTAATGAACCGGCTGCCGGCCAGTTTTTTCGTCTCCGTGGCCTATAACTGCTGGGCGTTCCGCCGTCAGGGCATCCTGGTTGATCCGGCAGCTGGAACCATTCAGGAATGGCTGTATGAAAGTGGTACGGGAATCTCCGTAGAGACGGAAGATAGCTTCGTACCTGCTGCTGTGCTTGAGGCTGTTGGCTCTGCCGCAGACGTAGTAGCCTCAGGTGTTGTTCCAGAAGATGCGGCGATTCCTGCAGCACCTGCAGTACTCTCGGCTGCTGAAGCAGCAACGAATCCGGCCGGGGAGCAAGCGGCAGCAGCTGCTGGAGAATCCCGCGAGATCCGGCTGACGACACCGATCAGTGAGGAAGATATCCGCAGTCTTCGGGTGGGGGATGTAGTCATTCTGTCGGGAGAGATGCACACCGGGCGCGATGCGCTCCACAAGTATCTGATGGATCATGATGCACCGGTGGATCTGAACGGGGCGGTGATCTATCACTGCGGCCCGGTCATGCTGAAGGACGATGAAGGCTGGCATGTAAAAGCGGCAGGCCCGACTACCAGCATCCGTGAAGAGCCGTATCAAGGTGATATTATGCGGAAATTCGGCATCCGTGCCGTAATCGGTAAAGGCGGAATGGGACCCAAGACACTACAGGCGCTGCAGGAGCTTGGCGGTGTCTATCTCAATGCCATCGGAGGCGCGGCGCAGTATTATGCAGAGTGCATTAAGAAGGTGAACAGCGTCGACTTCATGGAGTTCGGGATTCCGGAGGCCATGTGGCATTTACAAGTAGAAGGATTCGCGGCCATTGTAACCATGGACGCGCACGGCAACAGTCTGCATGCAGATGTGGAAAAGGATTCTGCAGCCAAGCTGGCGCAGTTCCGGGAACCGGTTTTTAAATAAGCTGTGAAATAAAGCTAGCGTGTAAATATTCCGTAAGCCTTCTTCCATTGCTAATGGGGGAGGGCTTTTTGCATTCGCCGGGAGCGGGCTGAATAGGGAAATGAAAGGTAGAAGTGCTTTTGATTTGAGCCGGGTAGGCTGATTGCGGAAATGAAAGGTAGAAGTACCTTTGAGTTCACCCGCCGGGGTAATTTTGTTTTTGTTTTTTCGGGGGCAGGGGCGGGACACCTTTGTACAAAAGCCTGGGGATCACTGTCAGCGGACGCTAATTATTATACTTGACAACGCATACATAGCCATGGTAATTTTTATGAGGGAAACCGGTTTCCTTGTCCGCAGCATCGTCTTGCAAGTGATGGAATGGTATTCACAGGCAGTATGGTTCGATATGCGCTCTTATGAGAGGGAGATGAGGAATGAAACGCAAGCTATGGCTTATTCCGGCATTAATCACGTCAATTGTTCTGTCCATTACGGCTAACTTGTTTGTGCTGCCAACCGCACGGGTTGAAGCAGCGAGTATTGGTACTGTTACTGAGAATGACACAATCTACCAGATTATGGTTGACCGCTTCAATGACGGGGATACCTCCAATAATGCCACCGGTGCCGCTATCCGTTACGGAGAAGCTTCCGATGAAGATTTTCGCTATATGAAAGGCGGAGACTGGCAGGGTATCATCAACAAACTGCCCTATATTCATAACATGGGATATACCGCGATTTGGATTTCTCCGGTGGCAGAACCGCAGATGACTAACCGCGACAACAATGGTACAGGTAAAAATACAGCCTACCATGGATACAACGTAAAGGATCCCAATAAGGCCAATCCTTACTTTGGAACCAAAGAGAAGCTTAAGGAACTGGTGGATTCCGCCCATGCGCTTGGGATTAAGGTGATTATCGACGTAGTGCCGAATCATATTGGGGACTATATGCTAGGCAGTCAGGCCAGTTATGATATAGCAGGTCTGCAGCCTGCGGCTCCTTTTAATAATCCGGCTTGGTATCACCATAATGGGGATATCAACTGGTCACTGGCAGACGGAAGATACGATCAATGGGCTCAGGATTATTTAGAGAATCACGATCTCGGCGGGCTGGATGATATCGACTTTGATGTTCCTGCCGCCAAACAGGCTGTATTCAATTCTATTAAAGGCTGGTTTGACTATACGGGTGCAGATGGTGCCCGCGTGGATGCTGCCAAGCTGGTCAAGCCGACAGACATCGGTGAACTGCAGAATCTTTTAGGCGTGAATACCTTTGGTGAGAACTTTGACGGCAACGCCGAATTTGTCTCCCGCTGGGTAGGCAACAACAAGGAATGGGGCATGCTTGATTTCCCTATGTTCTTCTCGGTCCTGAACAGTTTTGCTTACGGGCAGTCCTTTGATTCCAACATCAAAAGCACGCTTGCTCAGGATACTTATTACAACGGAAATGCGAACCATATGGTTACCTTTCTCGACAATCATGACCGCAACCGTTTTTTGACGGAAGCTGGCGGCAACGTGGATAAACTGCAGAATGCTTTGTCCTTCATCTATACTGTCCGTGGAACACCCGTGGTCTTCCAGGGTACAGAGCAGAATAAAGGCAACGGCAACGGCCAGATTATGACAGGCGGGATCGCTGATACCTGGAACCGCTGGTCAATGGTGAAACGGGATGCGAGCGGCAATGTCCTCGAGAACTATTTTAATGAGAATACCAGCACTTATAAGCATATTGCCAAACTGAATGAAATCCGCAAAAATAATCCTGCACTCCGCACAGGTACCCAGCGTGAAATGTGGTCCGCCCAGAACCTGTATGCCTTCTCTCGGCGTGTAGACAGCGGAACTAATGTGGGCCAGGAAGTCATCTCTGTATTCAGCAATGCTTCCAACGGTTCACAGACCGTTACCATCCCGCTGCGCGCAGAAAGCACACTAACTGCAGGTACAGTACTCATTAATCAACTGAATACTTCTGACACTGTAACCGTGCAATCGGGAGGCGCAACCGGCAAACAAATTACTGTAACTGTGGGAGCGAATTCGGCTAAGATCTATTCCAAAACCCAGCCGATAATCGATACCGTGGCTCCTTCTGTTCCAAGCAATGTAACAGCTACTGTGCAAAATGCATCCAATGTGCTCGTAAGCTGGACTGCCTCCACGGATAATGTCGGGGTAACCGGTTATGAAATTTACCGCAATGGAGTCAAAGTTGGAACAACAGCAAACACTTCTTATACGGACAACGGACTGGCATCGCAGACTAACTATAGCTATACGGTAAAAGCTTTTGATGCCGCAGGCAATCTGTCGGCACTTAGCGCAGCCGCTCTGGTCTTCACACCGCCCGGAAATAGTGTAACCATTTATTACAAGCAAGGCTACACGACGCCATATATTCATTACCGTCCTGTAGGCGGAACCTGGACGACATCACCTGGCGTGGCTATGCCAGCAGCTGAAGTAACCGGCTATAATAAAATCACGATCAATATCGGCTCTGCCACACAGCTGGAGGCAGCCTTTAATAACGGCAGCGGGACATGGGACAGTAACGGCGGCAGCAACTATTTATTTGGCACTGGCACCTGGACCTACACGCCAACCGGAAACATCAAGGCAGGCGGCCCTGTGACGCCGACAGCGACCCCAACACCTACACCAACTGCAACGCCAACGCCAACAGCAACACCAACAGCAACACCAACAGCTACTCCAACGCCGACCCCGACGGCAATACCAACAGCGACCCCAACGCCAACAGTTTCACCTACGGCAACCCCTGTTGGCAATTCAGTGACCATTTACTACAAGAATACCGCTTATACGAATTCTTATATTCATTATAGTCTGGATGGATCGGCAGTCTGGACCACATCTCCGGGAGTGCAGCTGCAGTCGTCATCCTACACGGGTTATAAAACGGCTACGATTCAGCTGGGAAGTGCTGCTGGCCTGACAGCAGCCTTTAATAACGGCAGCGGGACCTGGGACAACAACGGAGGCAGCAATTATCACTTCGGAGCAGGCACGTGGAGTGTAGTAAACGGCAGCATCGCAGCAGGTGTGCCGCAAGCGGACAGTGTGACCTTCAGGGTTACTGTTCCAAATACGACTCCAGCAAGCGGACCGGTATATTTAACTGGCAGCTTCAATAGCTGGAATGCAGCGGACCCTGCGTACCAGCTGACCAAAGGTAGTGATGGCGTATATTCCATCACACTAAGCCTGCCGGCGGGAACGGCGGTACAATATAAGGTTACACGCGGCAGCTGGGCGTCAGTAGAGACCAGCACAAGCGGGGCGGATATTGCAAACCGGTCACTTACACCTGCGGGTGGGGCGCAGACCGTCAGCCTTACCGTGCAGCGCTGGAAGGATCTATAGCAGGATCAAAGCTGCTGACAACAGCACATTTAACCATGCAGGCATTCAGACAAGGAGCGGCTCAGTCCAGAGCCGCTCCTTGTTATTGTCCGACAGAAGGATTGTGAAAGCGATGAAGGGGCAATGCCTAAGCCTGAAGGTAGCCGCTTAGCCGGCGGCTGAAGATTCTCTCGTTCCTTTCACCGCCAATAAATGCCGGCTTGCAATAGCCTTGCCCGATTTCAAATGGATGGTCAGCATTCTGCCGCCTGCTTCGTTGTCATAATCCACCCAGCTTACAGCAATATCTATTTCACCAATGGAGACGTAAGGAAAGGCCAGCCGGTCCAGCTCCCTGGACAGATCCTCTGATAACACCGAAATATTTGCTATAATGCCGTCCACACGCTGATTCAGCACAAGTCTGCTTAGAAAATGGCCTTTTGCATCTTGATGCTGAATATTGCAGAAGGTCAGTTCGTACCCCTGAGGCTCGAATGCGCTTTCAATACAGCAATTCACTTTTTGTACATGTCAAACAGGAGTTCGATCGTATGGCTGCTCTTTTTCGCAAGTCCTGTAGCCATACTCCTTGGAATGTAGTTCATCTGTTTCATGATTTCACGCACTTTAAGCTTGTTTTCTGCAGTGCGGGGTCATTCCGCTACCCGATTTTACACGGCGTTGATAATCGGTGCGGGAACTGGTATTTTACTTAAAATGAAGGTAGGATGTTCTCAAGGACACAATCATAAGGATGAGGATACAATTCATGAGACCGTTTCGCATTCGTCTTACACTGATACTAATGGCCTTGATTGGCATATCCATGATCGGTGCAGGTATTACCATGGCCAAGCTCTTTAAGGATTCACATATTTCCGCGCTGGAAGAAAACATGTCCCGGGAAATAAATCTGTTGTCCGGCACCCTTCAATTTAGAGATACGGCCAGTCCGGACGCAGTCAGCTATTATACTAAGCAGGCAGAGAATATCGCCAAGTTAACCAGTTCCCGCATTACTTTTATTCTGAAAGACGGCAAAGTCATTGGCGATTCAGAGAAAAATCCGATGGAGATGGACAACCATTCCACGCGTGAAGAGGAAGTACTGGCAGCGAAAGAAGGGATTGGGCGCGCGATCCGTTACAGTGATACCCTTAACCGGGAGATGCTGTACGTAGCCGGGGCCGTTGTATCTGATCAGGGCTTCGATGGCTATATCCGGCTCTCCATGGGGCTCGATGCAGTCACAGAGGGATTGAACCGGGCCTGGATGATCATGGCAGGCGGACTGGTGCTGCTGTTCATTGCAGCTACTTTTGTTAGTTACAAGGTTGCCTCCAGCATGACCTCTCCGCTTGAGCAGATTACCAGAGTCGCCCGGCGGATTACCGATCTGGATTATGATGCAAGGGTTCCGATGAACCGCAGAGACGAGATCGGTCAGCTTGCCAATGCAATCAATGCGATGGCAGACAGTCTTCAGGACCAGCTCAAGACGATCCGGAATAACGAGGATCTGCTGCAGAGCGTGCTGGACAATATGACCGGCGGTATTGTAATGATCAATGCAGAAGGTGAAATTGCTCTCTTGAACCGGGCATCTGAGCGGCTGCTGGATGTGAAGAACAGTGAGATGGCAGGGCGTTCGTACAAGGAGCTGAAGCATCACTATGAGCTTACACGCCTGATCGAGGAGGGTGTCTCCCGCAAAGAGCCGATCCATGAAGAGCGGAGCATATATAATCCCGCGGAACGGATCGTGCGGCTGGACGGCGTGCCGATGATTCAAGACGGTTCATGCCGGGGGATGCTGTTCCTGCTTCAGGAGGTAACGGAAATCCGCCGGCTGGAGAAAATGCGCAGCGAGTTCGTAGCCAATGTATCCCATGAGCTGAAGACTCCGGTCGCTGCAGTAAAAGGTTTTGCCGAGACCCTGCTTGGCGGAGGAGTCACTGACGAGAAAACCGCGCGCTCTTTTCTGCAAATTATCTATGATGAGAATGAGAGGCTGAACCGCCTGATCGGAGACATTCTGGAACTCTCCAAAATAGAATCCAAACGCGTCCAGCTGGAATGCTCACCGGTGCATTTGATTGAATTCTTCGATTCCGTGCTTGAAACGCTCAGCAAGGTAGCCGAGAAGAAGAATATCAGCTTGCGCGCGGATGTGCCTGCAGAGCTGTTCATGGAGGGGGATGAAGATAAGCTGCGCCAGATCTTCATGAACCTGTTGTCCAATGCGATTAATTACACTCATGAAGGCGGAAGCGTAAATATAATTGTGGTTAACACCCAAAAGAATGACGGGATAGAGACGGTTACCTTTACCGTAAGAGATACCGGCATGGGAATTCCACGGAAGGACCTGCCGCGGATTTTCGAACGCTTCTACCGGGTGGACAAAGCCAGATCCAGAAGCTCCGGCGGAACCGGGCTTGGATTGTCCATTGTCAAGCATTTGGTTGAGCTGCATCACGGATCGATTTCTGTAGAAAGCGACCTTGGAATCGGCAGCTCCTTTATTTTGGAACTTCCACTGCTGCAGGAAGGTTCTCACTAAACGGACAGTGTCAATATCAGGGGGAGTTTTGTTCGCTGCCCGGATTGCCAGCAAGGATTCAAAGAGCTAGTATTAATTCTAGAGGCTTAAAAATTATGAATCCTTTGCTTTTTTACACCGGGTTAACATTCTGGTGATATGATGGGCTTGCCTGCAGTTTTGTAAAATTGAAAACATATGAAGACGGGGGAAACTATGGCACAACGATTGCTTGTCATTGAAGACGAACCGACACTGTCCCGGCTGCTGTCGTATAATTTGACGCAGGAAGGCTATGAGGTCACCGTTGAGGATCATGGAACGGCAGGATATGACCGTGCGACTAGAGAACCTTTTGACTTAATCGTACTGGATCTGATGCTGCCTGGAATGAATGGGATTGATATTCTGGATAAGCTGCGCGGTCAAGGCATCCGTACGCCTGTAATCGTGCTGACTGCCAAAAATGCCGAAGAGGACGTGGTGCGGGGGCTGAAATCAGGCGCCGATGATTATATAACCAAGCCTTTTGGCGTATCTGAACTGCTTGCCCGTGTCAGTGCAGTTCTGCGCCGGATTTCCGGGCTGGCCGAAGAAGTTCAGCCGGATACTTCAGTACCCGCATCTACCATAATCCTGGGACAACTGGAGATTTACCCTGAGCGGTATGAGGTATTACTGGGTGGTCAGAGCATCAATCTCCGGCCCAAAGAATTCGAGGTTCTGCTGTATCTGGCCCGCAAGCCGGGGGTGGTGCTTACACGTGATGATCTGATGAATGCCGTCTGGGGCTTTGATTACATTGGAGGACAGCGCACCGTAGACGTGCATGTCAGTTCCCTGCGCAAGAAGCTTGAGCTGGATCCGGAATCCGTGCATATCGATTCGATCCGCGGAGTGGGCTACAAACTTGTGGTGAACAAAAAAAGAAGCCCGGTCATGTAAAATAAAGGTGTTCTTTTATAAGTGAATGCATAAATATCTAGCATTTTGGCAAAAGCTATGAATTGGATTCGTAGGTTGACCGTGGCAAGTCCTCACAATGTGAGGGCTTTTTGTTTCCTGTTGTCTTGTCATCCAAACCTTACATATGATTTAACATTCTGTTAACAATTCTCTTCAACTCTATTTACACTGAAAGCTTATCATGGGGTACGAAGATGATGAGAAGGAGACACAAAAACTAATGAAATCCATCATTGACATAGAGAAGCTAGATCTCTACTATGAGTCATTTCACGCGCTGAAAAGCGTGGACCTTCAAGTGCCTGAGAAACAGGTAACCGCATTTATCGGACCCTCCGGTTGCGGGAAGTCCACCCTTCTGCGTACTCTTAACCGTATGAACGATATGATCCCCGGTACACGTATTGAAGGTAAGGTTAACATTAGCGGCAAAAATATTTACAGCGACGAGGTGGAAGTGGAAAGCCTGCGTAAGCAGGTAGGCATGGTGTTCCAGCAGCCGAATCCATTCCCCAAATCGATCTATGACAATGTGGCTTACGGTCCCCGTCTGCACGGAGTACGCGGCAAAGCGGAGCTGGATGTGCTGGTGGAACAGAGCCTGCGCCAATCCGCCCTGTGGGAGGAAGTTAAGGATTTCCTTAAGAAATCGGCTCTCAGTCTCTCCGGCGGGCAGCAGCAGCGTCTTTGCATTGCCAGAGCGCTTGCGGTACAGCCGGACATTCTCCTGATGGATGAGGCGACCTCCGCTCTGGACCCGGTATCCACACTTAAGATCGAGGAACTGGTGCAGGAGCTGCGGGACAAGTATACGATTGTCATGGTCACACATAATATGCATCAGGCCGCACGGGTATCGGGCCGCACAGTGTTTTTCCTGAACGGTGTAATCGTGGAGGCTGCGGATACCGAGATGCTGTTCTCGAATCCGAAGGACTCCCGCACTGAAGACTATATATCAGGACGCTTCGGCTGATCCAACTGATTGGCATATTCCCGGAGTGACAGGCTGACCATACGTTTTTGAGGAGGATCGCTTTTATAATGATTCGCAGAAAAGAATTCGATAAAGATTTGGAAGAGCTGCGCAGCCTGCTGCAGCAGATGGGCGAGCATGTAACAGACGCGCTGGAAGGTGCGGTACTTGCTCTGCAGAACCTGGACACTGAGCGAGCTCAGGAGATCGTGAAGGCGGATTTGCGGCTCAATGCCATGGAAGACAGAATCATGGAAATCGGTTCGCGGCTCATCATCACCCAGCAGCCGGTAGCGAAGGACCTTCGCCGTATTATTGTAGCGTTCAAAATATCAAGCGATCTGGAGCGGATGGGGGATCTGGCACTGGATGTGGCCAAGGTCACTATGCGGATCCAAGGTCAACAGCTGATTAAGCCACTTGTGGATATTCCGCGTATGGCAGAGATTGTATCGGGAATGATTACGGAAGCGATTCAATCCTATCTGGACGAAAATACCGATTTGGCCTACAAAATGGCTCAAGATGACGACCTGGTGGACCAACTGTACAGCGGGATGATTAATGAGCTGTATGCTTATATGGTCGAAAAACCGGAGTTCTTGAATCAGGCGATGCTGCTGACGCTGGTTGGCCGGTATATCGAGCGGATTGCGGATCATGCCACCAACATTGGCGAGAGTGTAGTCTACCTGGTGACCGGCAAACGTCCTGATTTGAATCAATAGCAGAATGATCTGTTTTCATTAGACACGTTGATAAGAAGGGGCGATATTGCCTTTGAAACTCAGACAGCAAGCTTTCTTCAGTGAAGGCTTGCTTTTTTTTGTATGACTAGAGCATTTCCGCGATGAACGACCTCTTGCTGTTTCTGCTTGAGCAGGGCATATGGTAAAATGTAAAGAAGTATGCAAGATAAAGGCGAGGTGCAGAAATGGACAAGTTGATTCTAATAGATGGCAATAACATTATTTACCGCGCATTTTTCGCAATGCCGCCGCTGACGAATACCGCAGGGCAGCAGACCAACGCAGTGTACGGATTTACAACCATGCTGCTGCGCTTGATTGAAGAGCATAAGCCCACCCATATGATTGTAGCCTTTGATGCAGGGAAGATCACATTCCGGCATGAAGGCTATGAAGACTACAAAGGAGGCCGTCAAAAGACACCACCTGAGCTCTCCGAACAGTTTCCGATGCTAAAAGACCTGCTCCGCAATCTCGGTGTGCCGCAATTTGAAATTAACGGCTACGAAGCTGACGATATCATTGGAAGTATATCCCGGGAAGCCGATGAGGCTGGACGCCAGGTTATGATTGTGTCCGGGGATAAGGATATGCTTCAGCTGGCTTCGGATCATACGACAGTGGCTTTGGTGCGTAAAGGGGTTACCGAGGTCGAAATGTACGGGCCTCAGCAAATCCGCGACAAATACGACCTCACACCACAGCAGATCATCGATCTCAAGGGTCTGATGGGAGATGCCAGTGATAATATCCCCGGCGTTCCAGGGGTCGGCGAGAAGACGGCACTGAAGCTGCTGCAGCAGTTCGGTTCGGTAGAAGGCGTGCTGGCCGGAACGGATGAGCTGAAGGGTAAAATGAAGGAGAAGCTGGAGGAACATGCAGACAGCGCTGTAATGAGTAAGAAACTGGCGACCATCTACCGTGAGGTTCCACTGGAGCATGCCTGGGAGGATATGGTCTTCACCGGAATCAAAAAGGATACTGCCGGTCCGGCGCTGGCCAAGCTGGAATTCAAGTCCCTGCTCGAGCGTCTGTCACTGAGCGCCTATGCTCCTGCAGGTGAAGACCCTGAAGACGGAACTGAAGCGGCTCCGGTTGCGGAGCTGGATATCACCGTCGTAGGGGAACCGGAGCTGCCGGAGCTGCTGGCTGCTTTGCCTGGCATTTCTGCGCTGCATGTGGAGACAAACGGTGAGAATCCGCATCGTTCGGAAGTGATCGGCATCGGCTTGTCCTCGCCAGAGCAGCACTTTTTCGTGCCCTTTGCACTGCTGAAGAGCCCTGCTGCGGCGAAGCTGCGGGATTGGCTCGAAGATGAGAAAGCACCCAAAAGCGGATATGATCTGCACCGAGCAGATCTGGCGCTGCATTGGCAGGGAATTGCTTTTGCCGGAGCCGCTAATGACGTTCAGCTAGCTGCCTATCTGCTGGACCCTACGGAAGCCAACCAGAATCTGAATGACCTTACAGCCAAATATGGTCTGCCCCGATTGTCTCCGGATGAAGAGGTATTCGGCAAAGGCGCTAAATATAAAATACCGGAGCTTGAAATCCTGGGCAATCATGTCGCCCGCAAAAGCGCCACTGTGCTTGGTATCGTGCAGAAACAGCAGCAGGAGTTGACGGACACGGATATGACCGGCCTGTTTGTCGATCTGGAAATGCCGCTGTCACGCATTCTGGCTGACATGGAGAAGCAGGGGATTGCTGTCAACAAACAGGATTTGGTCGATCTCGGCAAGGAGTTTGAGGCCCAGATTTCCAGGCTGGTATCGGATATTTATTCGATTTGCGGTACTGAGTTCAACCTCAACTCCCCGAAGCAGCTGGGGGAAATTCTGTTCGTGAAGCTAGGCCTGCCTGTTGTCAAAAAGACGAAGACTGGTTATTCCACGGATGCCGAGGTGCTGGAGAAGCTGGCTCCCTACCATGATGCTGTAAGGCTGATTCTCCAATACCGTACCATTGCCAAGCTTCAGTCCACCTACGTAGAAGGTCTGCTTAAGGAAATCTCTGCGGAGACCGGCAAGGTGCATACCTTTTACCGTCAGACGATCGCAGCAACCGGACGACTTAGCAGCCAGTTTCCAAATTTGCAGAACATTCCGATCCGGCTGGAGGAAGGCCGCAAAATCCGCAAGGTCTTTGTGCCCTCCGAGCCGGGCTGGTCGATACTGGCGGCAGACTACTCGCAGATCGAATTGCGTGTACTGGCGCATATTTCCGGCGATGAGCGGATGAAGGAAGCTTTTCTGGAGGATATGGACATTCACACCAAAACAGCGATGGATGTGTTCGGTGTTGCCGCCGACCAAGTGGACAGCAACATGCGACGTTCCGCCAAAGCGGTCAATTTCGGGATTGTCTACGGGATAAGTGATTACGGCCTGTCCCAGAATCTGAATATTCCGCGCAAAGAGGCTGCACATTTCATTGAGCAGTATTTTGAAGTGTTCAAAGGTGTGCGCCGTTACATGGACGATATTGTAGTGGAAGCCCGCAAGCAGGGCTATGTAACCACACTGCTGGAACGCCGCCGCTATCTGCCGGAGATTAATGCGAAGAACTTCAATCTGCGCTCTTTTGCAGAACGTACAGCGATGAATACTCCAATTCAGGGGACAGCGGCGGATATCATCAAGCTGGCTATGGTTCACATGGACAAGGCGCTGCACCAGCGCGGTCTTAAAAGCCGCATGCTGCTGCAGGTACACGATGAACTGGTGTTCGAAGTACCCGAAGATGAGCTTGAGCTAATGAAACAATTGCTGCCGGAGGTAATGGCAGGAGCGCTCAAGCTATCTGTACCACTCAAGGCAGAGGTAAGTTATGGAAGCAACTGGTATGAGGCGAAATAGGCCCCCGCAAGGATCGTATATCCGGTATAATGAAGGGGAGGTGAGCCATTATGCCGGAATTACCGGAAGTAGAAACTGTCAAAAGAACACTTAATGCCTTGATTACAGGCAAGCAGATACAGAACGTCACCGTCCGGCTGCCGCGGATCATCCAACGTCCGGACGATATTCAGGCTTTTGCGGGCATGCTGGCAGGCCATACTGTAGTACAAGTGGAGCGCAGAGGGAAGTTTTTACGTTTTGTGCTGGATGGACTTGTCATGGTATCCCATCTGCGGATGGAGGGCCGCTACGGCCTTTATCAGGGAGAGGAGCCGCTGGACAAGCATACCCATGTGATTTTTCATTTTACGGATGGTACGGAGCTGCGGTACACAGATGTGCGCCAGTTCGGGACGATGCATCTGTTCCAGCCGGGGGAAGATTTGCTGCTGCCGCCGTTGAAGAAGCTGGGAGAGGAGCCGCTTGATCCATCTTTTACACCGGAACGTTTCAAGGAAATCGTATCAGGCAAAAGCACCAAAATTAAGCCGCTGCTGCTCAATCAGGAATATGTAGTCGGCATCGGAAATATTTATGTGGATGAAGCACTGCACCGTGCCCGTATTCACCCGGAAACGGGCGCCAAGTCACTTACCGGAAATCAGCTGGATCAGCTGCATCATGCCATTGTCGCAACGTTGACTGAGGCTGTGAATGCAGGAGGATCTTCGGTGAAATCGTATGTCAACGGCCAGGGAGAGAGCGGAAGCTACCAGCATCAGCTGCTCATCTACGGACGCAAGGATCAGCCTTGTGCGAGCTGCGGCACGCTGATCGAGAAAAGTGTGGTGGGCGGCAGAGGCACGCATTATTGCCCAAACTGTCAGCCGCAAAAGGGAATTTAAAGTAAGCGTTACATCGTAAGATTTGGCACTGCTGTACTTCCGGTTTTACGCTAATATTGTCCATGCAGTAATAAAAGCCAGGCACTCAATACCTGTCCCGCCCATATACTGTGTGAAGAATGCTGATTAGAGCGAACGGAGCCTTGCCCGGAGCCATCCGGGCGGGCTGCCGGTTCTTCACGGGAGGGATTGCGGGTGTTCAGCCCATTTTTTTCACTGCTGCTGCTGGCGTTTGCCCTGAGTTTGGATGGTTTTGGTGTAGGTGTTACATATGGGCTGCGTAAAATGAAAATACCGCTGCTCTCGATCCTGATTATCTCGCTGTGCTCGGGGATCGTTATCGGTGTCTCTATGCAGGTCGGTGTGCTGCTGGCCAAGGTGGTTTCTCCTCATGCCGCATCCAGTATTGGAGCGGTTATTCTCGTCTTGATGGGCTGCTGGTCTTTGTTCCAGATGCTGATGCAGAAGGAAAAAGAGCATCGTACGGAAGACGAAAGCGGGAAGTCCGACGGCGCGGCTAGACGGGAGACGGCTGCTGCTCTTGCCGGGAGCAATGGTGTTGAGAATTCCTTGGAAGCAGAGGACGGAGAGCCGTCTAAATCGGAAGTTTTCTCACTGGAGCTGAGGCATCTTGGAGTAGTGATCCAGATTCTTCGCACACCTTCTTCCGCCGATATGGATGCTTCCGGCAGCATATCCTCTATGGAAGCGATGGTGCTTGGAATTGCACTGTCGCTGGATGCATTCGGCGCGGGCCTTGGAGCAGCATTACTGGGATTCAGTCCGGTCTCTACGTCGCTGATGATTGCTCTCTTTAGCGGAACCTTCCTGCTGCTTGGGATGAAGACGGGGCTGAAGCTGTCAGGAAGCTACTGGATGAGGCATGCTGCCTTACTTCCTGCGTTATTATTAATTGCAATGGGAATAATGAAGCTATTATGAGGTGAGTACATGATTATGGGCTTAACCGGAGGCATTGCCTCCGGAAAAAGCACCGTATCCGCAATCTTTGTGGATAAGGGGGCGCGACTGGTTGATGCCGATGTCATTGCCAGAGAGGTAATGCTTCCGGAGTCTCCGGTGCTGGCCGCAGCCGTGCAAGAGTTTGGAGAAGAAATCCTGCAGCCGGATGGAACGCTGAACCGGGCCAGACTTGGAGAGATCGTTTTTCACGATCCTGATGCCCGGCAGAAGCTGAATGAGCTGACACATCCGGCGATCCGCCGGGAGATTAAGAACCGTATGTATGCTTTGGAACAGGAAGTACCCCAGCAATTGGTTATAGTGGATATTCCGCTCTTGTATGAATCCCGTCTGGACAATCTGTTTCAGGAGATCATCGTGGTCTACGTTCCCCGTGAGCTTCAGCTGGACCGTCTGATGGAACGCAATACGCTTACAATGGAGCAGGCTGAAGGCAGATTGAGTGCCCAAATGGACATTGAGCAGAAGCGTAGTAAAGCCACCTATGTCATCGACAACAGTGGTAATCTGGATAATACAAGGCAGCAGGTTGCAGCTTTATGGGACAGGCTGGGTCTATCATGAAATGGCTGCGTAAAAAAAGAGTGCTGCTCCTGCTGTTCGTTGGCTTTACAGCCATTCTGTTCTTGAGTACGAATTGGATGTCCTGGTTTTATCCCATTTATTATAAGAATGAGATCCGAAAGCACAGTCTTACCTATGAGATGGATCCGTTCCTTGTGGCGGCAATCATCCGGGTTGAGACGAATTATAAAACCGGACGTGAGTCCAAAAAAGGCGCCATAGGTCTTATGCAGCTGATGCCGGATACCGCCAAGTGGGCGCTCGAAAAGGCCAAGCTCCCGGATGTATCGCTGGACAGGCTTAAGGAAGAGCCATCCGCTAACATTGAGCTGGGTACCTGGTATCTGTCTTCGCTGTCCCGCAAGTTTGACGGCAACCGCATAGCGGTTATTGCTGCATATAACGCTGGCCCAGGCAAGGTGCAGCGCTGGTTGGATGAAGGGGACTGGGACGGGAGCGAGGCGGCAGTGAAAGATATTCCGATTGGCGAGACCCGTCATTATGTGCAGCGTGTCATTTATTATTATGAACAGTACACAGAGATCTATAATGAGTTCTAGAGTGCATAATCTTACATTTTCTGTAATTTCCTTAAGTTAGTCCCCTGTTTATGCAAAAAAGAAGTATTACACGACCCAAAAGTCGAATAATACTTCTTGGCAAACTTATGGTGAAATGTTTATTTGAACTGACCTGCCAGTGATTGTTCAGCCAGGGTTACAAGACGTTTAGTGATGTAACCACCGATCGAACCATTTTCATAAGAAGTTTTATTGCCTTGGTATCCATCTGGGGAGAGCGTAATACCGAGTTCTTGGGCAACTTCGTATTTCAGTTGATCCAAGGCACCGCGTGCATTTGGAGCTACCAGGTTATTGGAGCTGTTATTTTGGCTCATTACTGTTCACCTCCTATCGGTTGGTAACTGTATTATGTGCTGGACTTGCCATCTTCATAACAATAAATAAACGGTGATTTATGGAAATTAGAATGAGCGCCTCAAAGCCGGATTCCTTGCCGGACCGGGACGACACCTATATTGCAAAAGGAAGTGATTAAGCTTATGAAATGCCCATACTGTGATCACACGAATACCAAAGTGCTGGACTCCCGTCCGGCCAATGAAAATAAGTCAATCCGCCGCAGGCGGGAATGCGAGTCATGCAGTCGGCGGTTCACCACGTTTGAGATGATCGAAGAAACGCCACTGATTGTGATCAAAAAAGGCGGCAGCCGCGAAGAATTCAGCCGCGACAAAATCCTGCGCGGCCTGATCCGCGCCTGCGAGAAACGTCCCGTCTCCGTCGAGCGCCTGGAGGTCATCGTCTCCGAAGTCGAGAAGTCCCTGCGCGGTATCGCCTTGGCCGAAGTGGAGAGCCGTCAGATCGGCGAGCTCGTTATGGAGCAGCTCTACCCTGTAGATGAAGTCGCTTACGTCCGGTTCGCCTCTGTCTATCGCCAGTTCAAGGACATCAACATGTTCATGAAGGAGCTCAAAGGCCTATTGTCCAAGAGTACCGGAGAGCTGGAGGGATTATAGGGAGCTGCTGAAGGTTATACTACGTGGAGTGAGAGCGTTCTCTCTTTAGCCTGCAAGCTGAGTGGAACTGTCCCTGTGAAGCAATAAGCCGCCGTACTGTAAGGTGGTTTATTGCTACTCCTAAATCCTTAGGCGGACGGTCAGAGGATCACTCCAAAAACTTTTTTAACAAAAGTGTTGACACTGAGTCCGGAATTTTATATTATATAGAAGTCGCCTACGAAACAAATTAACTTCTAAGTGACATGAACGTTACAGATAAAGTCAGTTTTTAGAATACATATTGTACTTCTAAAAGGCTTCATGGGGCCATAGCTCAGCTGGGAGAGCGCATCGCTGGCAGCGATGAGGTCAGGGGTTCGATCCCCCTTGGCTCCACCAATAACATCATATGGACTCTTAGCTCAGTTGGTAGAGCAGTAGACTCTTAATCTATTTGTCCAGGGTTCGAGCCCCTGAGAGTCCATCCTAAAGAAACGGCAGAAATGCCGTTTCTTTGCTGTATAGGGAATTATACTGTGATAACTCCGATGAAAGTTAGAGGGATAAACGTGAAGAAAGAGACCAGGGGAAAGGAAATACCTCTGAACTAACCGTGAACGGGCTAGAGAGCAGAATGAAAGGTAGAAATACCTCTGATCTCGCCATAAGCGGGCTAGCAAGCAGAACGAGAGGTAGAAATACCTTTGATTTGGGAGCAATGCCGTTACCTGCGGCAATAAGATACTGGTTTCATGAGTTTGTTCTTGTTTTATGTCGTAACTTCATATGTTCTTAGATTACTTAAATAGATGTGTTGAGGACTATTTACAGTCGATATCCATAAAAGCAAATGGTATAAGAGAAGCTGAAAAGGAACTAGATCATCAATTAATTCAGAGCTATCAAATTAACGGGTTAATTATCTTCAAATTATTGCTGTTCCCGAAAGCGGTTTCTATGATTGATTTGTCAACCAATTCTAGAATTTGTCATTGAATATATTTTTTTAACAGTATTCAACTGTAATAAGTTTACATAGGGATTATTTGGAAGTACGATAGAGGTATTCTTATATCAAAGATTTTCGAATACAACCGAATAAGAAAGTGCGAATTGAAATTGAATGATGTCAATTTTGAAAACAATAATGAAATTATCAAACTTGCCCGTGAGAATCAATACTCTATTTGACGAATAATAATTGATAACTGCTTATGATGAAAATTTCCACGATGAATTTATGTAATTCTTGTATTTAGATAACAAGCTCTAAGACAAAGAGGAGTGAAGTAATTTGACGAAAATACAACTTCCGATACAAGAACCAATCATAACAACATACCAACATCACGCTTTTCCCTTATCGATTGCTGCAAACCATCCAGATTTTATGAATTGGTTTTGCTCGAATTATATACAAATTAGTCTTTCTAAAGAAGATACGCTAAACCCTTTGAATTATTATTCCTTTTGGGATTATTTTATTTTATGCCCAATAATCGAAAGATTTTATATTGAAAAGGAATTAATCCCTAACAAGAACCAGTTGGTAGATTTTTTTACAGATGCAATTGATCGTAACCTTTATGTAATAACCTATATAGATGAGTATTACATACCTAATACAAAACCTTATATGTGCTGGCACTTTCCCCATGATGTGTTGTTACATGGACACGATAAATCAGCTAAAACGTTTTATACATCTGGTTTTAATGAAAAAGGGGTCTATTCCAGTAATAACATAGTAACCTATGATGATTTTAATAAAGCTATTGATATTGATGAACAGATGGATGATACAAAAGATTTTTCAGCATGGAACAATAAAATCAATTTAATTCGAGTAAGATATGATTGG